>JANPGE010000028.1:0-4511 GCA_031423805.1 Segetibacter sp.
TGCTTAAATAATAGTCAAGTTCTTTAAATATGCAGCAGTTTAATTGTTGCTATATAAATTTTAAAGGCAAAATTGAACTGGAACTGGTTTAAATGTACCGGACGCAGTCCTGGGTTTCATAGGAAATCGAAGTGATCCTTCGGAACACTTCGACTAGCGGGGTAACTTTCGTAATCAGCGCAGGGTCCCTTTCAGGAGACCCCACGCAGACGAAACTATACCAAAGAACACTTACGCCAACCGGCCCCAAATAAAAAACCTCAAAACCGGCCTATTGCTAAACCAATTTTGAGGTTCTAAAAAAACATTGTTCAACTTATAAAAGCGGACGAATCTTTTTTGCGAAGCCCTCATATTCTTTCTCCAAAAGACCTATGGCTACTTCTTTAGAAGGGGAGAATGGAAATAAGGAGCTACACAATTCCAGATATACATCACTTACTCTTCTTCTAAACTTAAATTCATCGTAAAAAACGGTTGCTCGTTTTAGTTCCAGGACTTCTTTTCGTATTTCGTTTAACTGTTCCAGTTGTTTTGAATCAGCTTCTGTTTTTGTTTCTTTTTTGGTAATGCTTGTTATTTTTTTATCAACACTATCCATCAGATAAAACAATTTTTCGTGTACGGTATATAAACGCATGGTTTGGTCGTACAGCAGCTGCATACTTTTTTGTGTATATCCTTTTTCGTTATTGGCTTCAATATTAATAAACTGTTCGTATTTTTTTCCATCAACTTCCATGACCACTTTATATTTATCAACCGGTACTTTTGGAGCAACAACCGATGAGTAAAAAACCGGAGATCCCGCAGTAAAACCACCAACAGGCACCTTGGGTGGGTTAATGGTTAAACCCCATGCTACTTTATTCAAGCCTTTATTGGAAGTTCCATTGATGTCCTTAATTTTTTTATTCTTCGCATCGAAAATTTCAATTTTTACAGCATTGTTACTTCTTTGCTTTAAATAATAAGTAAATACAGGCAGCCGGGTTTTATTACCAACTGTCCAGCCTGCTAAATTGTTAGCCGGTGAAGGTATAAAGCCGGTAAAATTGTATTTAAAGTTGGGGGTAGGGTAGAGTATCACATCGCTGTTTAAATCGGATTTTACCAAAGATCTTAAACTGGATAAATCATCTAAAATATAAATGCCTCTGCCATGTGTGGCAATAACCAGGTCGTTGGATTCTTCATGTATTTGCATATCTCTTACGAGGCTATACCATGGTATGTTTTGGTATTTGCTTCTCATAAAACTTGTACCACCATCAATAGAAATAAACAAGCCCATTTCGGTGCCGACAAACAATGATTTTTCGTTTACAATATCTTCTCTTACTACATGTGCAAATCATGTAAATTCGGCAGATTTTATCAAGCTGAAAGTATTGCCACCATCGTTACTAACGGTTACATAGGTTGCGTGGTCGCCGTAGCCATGGTTATCAAAGGTTACGTACATTCTTTTTGCATTTAGTTTCGATAGTTCAATGCAACTAATTGATGCACCCGTTGGTACACCTGCTTTCCATGCAGCTTGTGCCTTGTTGGTCCATGTTTTTCCACCATCGTTGGTTACTTGTAAATTTCCATCATCGGTACCTACCCAAATATTCAAATCGTTCTTTGGGTTTTGAACCAGTGTAAAAATGGTACAATGGTTTTCAGCACTTGTATTATCACCGGTTATGCCACCACTGTTTTCGGTTTTTTGCTTGTCTTTATTATTGGTTGTCAAATCCGGTGAGATTCTGGTCCAGCCTCTCCCCTCATCGTTCGATTTAAAAAGGTATTGGTTAGCCATGTATAAGTTGTACAGTTTATTGGGGTTGGGCTGTTTGGTATAATTGCCAGTAACTATTGGGGTATTCCAGTTCCAACGGTGTTCTTCTTCGCCTATGCCCTTTTGAGGTTTAATACTGGTAGATAATCCATCGGTTAAGTTGATTCTGTTGGCATTACCACCTTGAGATTCTGCAAACATTATTTTACCATTAAAAGGGTTACTCTGTACCCAAAAACCATCGCCACCATTAATGTCTTTCCAATCTAAACTGCTAACACCTCCCGGCGATTCGCTGGGTGCCAACCAGCTTCCATTGTCTTGTAAACCACCAAATACATTATAGGGTTTTTGTTTATCAACGCTAACATGATAAAATTGCCCTACCGGCAAATTGTTTAAAAATTGCCACGATACGCCTTTGTTTACGGTCATATATACACCTCCATCGGTACCTAAGTACATAATGTTAGGTTGATCCGGGTTTATCCATAGTGCATGATGATCTGAATGGGGGGCAACACCACCAATAATTGTTGAACTCCATGAAAAACCACCATCAATTGAATATTGAAAGTCGAAGGCAGGCCTATACACACGTTTTGGATCTTTTGGGTCGAAAGTTAAATTGCTAAAATAGAATGGTCGTGCAGTAATATTGTCTGTGCTTGCTAGTTTGTTCCAGGTTTCACCTTCATCATTTGATTGATATAAGCCAGGTTCTTTTGCTTCTACTATTGCCAAAATTTCTGTTGGTTTCGCCGGGTTAATGGTAACAACAATTCTACCTGTTTCTGTTTCGGGTAGGCCCTTGGTTATTTTTGTCCAGGTTTTGCCGCCATCTATACTCTTGTATAAACCACTGCCTTTACCACCCGATGCAAACGAATAGGGCTTTCTACGAAATTGCCAGAAACTAGCTAATAAAATATTGGGGTTATTAGGGTGCATGGCAATATCGGCACAACCGGTTTCATTATCTATAAACAATATTTTTTCCCACGATTTTCCGCCATTGGTGCTTTTGTATAAACCTCTATGTGGGCTTGATTGCCATAGTGGACCGGGTGCTGCTACATACAAGGTCTTTTTGTCGGTAGGGTTAATAACTATTTTGCTAATGTGCTCGGTACTATCTAATCCAATTTTTTGCCAGTTTGCTCCTCCATCAGTTGTTTTATACAAGCCATCGCCGATAGAAACGGTATTACGCATATTGCTTTCGCCTGTGCCGGCATACACTACTTTTGCATTGTTGGGTTCTACGGCAATAGCTCCTATGGATTGGCAGTATTTATCAAAAACCGGTTGAAATTCTAATCCGCCATTTTGGGTTTTCCAAATGCCACCACCGGCGGTACCAACATATAAATTTATTTGCCCCTCAACCACATTGCCTTCAATAGCAGTAATTCTACCACTCATTGTAGATGGACCTAGTGGCCTCGCACTCATTACTTGAAAGTAAGATGAATTAATAGTTGGTGCCTGGGCCTGGGCGTTATTAAAGTATGCACCCAAAAAAAGTAAGGGTAAAATTTTTTTTAACATGGGTATGATTTTAAAAAAAATGCTCCAAAATAAGTGGAGCATTTTTTAATGTAGTAGTAAAATTAGTTTCCTTTAAAAATGGACTCGTCAATTGTTGAGTTAATGGTTATTTTTTTAATTACATTCATCATCATACCCATATCCACTTTAAATGGAACCTTTATACCAAAATCGGTTGTTTGATAATTTAGACTTTTAGATACCATTTTAACATCTTGTCCCTGCTGCTTAGAAACAGTTTCTTGTTTATAAATCAGGTTAGTTTTCAGATCAAAAAAATAAGTGGTTTCTTTTTCGTTTTTGGTAGTTAACTTGATTTTATGGTATTCATTACCGTCCTCTTCGTCTTTGCCCAAATATTCTACTGTAGAACCTTTTTCTTTATAGTCAACAAAATCATCTTGTATGTCAAGTTCATCCAATTTATCCTTTAACTCTTCGGCAGTTAGTGGTTGTAAGGTAGTTTTGCCGGCTAATGGGTTTTGAGCCCATCCCGCTTTTGGTGTTGTAATATCTATAATTTTTTGACCTTGAAATTCTGCATCCACTCTTACACCTACGTTCATGATTGCCTTTTGTGTAAATGGTATTTCCAACCCCTGTACTTCAATTTGGCCATCTATAACCATAGACTTTACTTGTCTCCATTTTTCTTTGCCACCAATTTCGGCAATATATTTATCAATAATTTCGTCGGCAGTTTGTGCCTTTGCCATAAATGATGTTAAACCAAAAGCTACTAGTAGCAAGAATTTTGAAATAGTTGTTTTCATTTTTTTTATTTGATTTTTGAATAAAATACAATAACAATATAATTTTTGGATAGATATGCTAAATTATAGCGAATGAGTATTTCTCTAACATTTTGTCTTATAAAGGGTTGGATTTTTTTATCAACGGTAAATTAGACCCCATAGATAATTCATTCATTTTTTAAAATCGATGCTTCTGTTGCAAATGGCAGTAATTAAGTTCAATCTTAGTCGTGCTAGTTTAAGTTTAAGCGCAGCGCAACTTAAATTTACGCATGAAAAGCAGGACTGTGTCCGGTAGAGAATTAGGTTGTTTCCTATCTTTGAACACGCTAAAGATTTGCCGGTCAAAGACCTACAACCATTTTGTATTTCAGTGTCCTTCAGAACACTGAAACAAGCGGGGGGGGGGGGAGAGCTTT
>JANPGE010000029.1:0-8619 GCA_031423805.1 Segetibacter sp.
GCTATGAGTGGAACACCGGTATTTTTGAGTGCAGATGCACACTCTAAAATGGCTGTAATCTGTGGTACGCCTATGCCTGCAACAATACGTGTGGTGCAAATGGAGCCTGGTCCTATGCCCACCTTTACTGCATCTGCCCCTGCATCTGCCAGAGCTTTTGCTCCTTCTGCGGTACCTACATTTCCCGCTATTACTTGTAAGTGTTGGAAGTTTTTCTTCAATGCTTTGAGGGCATCAATCACACCTTTGCTGTGGCCGTGGGCACTGTCGAGTGTAACTACATCTACCCCTACGTGAAGCAATGCTTCGGCACGTGCATTCATATCTGATGTAATACCTAATGCAGCACCTACCATGAGGCGTCCCAAGCTGTCCTTGCCTGCGTTTGGAAAGTTGCGTAGCTGTACTATGTCACGAAAAGTGATGAGGCCGACAAGTACACCATCCTTATTAACGACCGGAAGTTTTTCTACTTTGTGCTGGCGCAAAATGATTTCTGCCTGTGCCAGATTTGTTCCTTCGGGAGCAACAACCAGATTTTCTTTTGTCATCAGTTCGCTTACCTTGCGTTGATTGTTGTTCTCAAACCGCAAGTCGCGGTTGGTAAGTATACCTACTAGTTTGTTGGAGCTATCCACAACAGGAATACCTCCAATCTTGTTTTCTTTCATCAACTTCCATGCATCTGCAATGGTTGCTTCAACAGTTAAGGTTATGGGGTCGGCAATCATGGCACTTTCACTACGTTTAACCTTACGTACCTGGTCGGCTTGCTGCTCAATACTCATGTTTTTGTGCAAAATTCCCATACCACCCTCCCTTGCCAAGGCAATGGCAAGATTAGCTTCGGTAACAGTGTCCATTGCTGCAGATAGCATCGGAATCTTTAGAAGAATTTCCCTGGTCAGATTGCTTGAAATATTTACATCTCGGGGCAGCACCTGACTGTATGCTGGAAGTAGAAGTACATCGTCGAAGGTGAGGCCTTCACCAAAAAATCTTTCTAAATCTGTATGTTGGAGGGGTGAAATGTTTGTTGGCATGGGCAAAGATAAGAAGGGGAAGTATTCAGTACTTCGTATTCGGTATTAAGATTTTGTAAGGTTTATTTTTTTTCTCACGGAAAATATGGAAAGTACGGAAAATGAATTTCTGTTATTCCTTTCTTCCAGTAATTCAATTTCCCTAAAAGTTTAGAATAGTTTTACGGTTTAGATATTTATCTTTCGATATTAACTCCGTTATTTCCTTTCCTTTGCTTAAAACAAAATACCATCAGCACACTATTCACTTTGGGTAAAGAAGAAAGGGTCAAAAGCAGAAAGATGATTGAGCATTTGTTCGCCAAGGGCAAAAGCACTTCAGCATTTCCGCTAAAAATGCTGTACGATTTTGTGGAAGAAGAGCCACCTATGCTAAAAGCCGGGGTAACAGCCAGTAGCAGAAAATTTAAAAAAGCGGTTGATAGAAACCGGGTGAAAAGGATAATAAAGGAAACTTATCGCCTACAAAAAAATCCCCTGCAGGCATTATTGCTGACAAAAGGAAAAAGTTTGTCGTTGTTTTTTATTTACATTGGTAAAGAACTGCCGGTGTACAAGGAAGTCTATGACAAGATGGGTGTACTTTTACAAAGATTGAATAACGAAATCACCTACAATACAAGAACTGATTGAAAATTTTGTCCAAAATATTGATTTCCCCTTTTTTGTTATTGATAAAGATTTATCAAAAAATAATTTCTCCATTGTTGGGGCCGCAATGCCGCTATATACCTACCTGTTCACAATATGCTAAGGAAGCACTAAATAAATATGGTTTTTTTAAAGGCGGATGGCTTTCAATTAAACGAATTGTGAGTTGCAATCCCTGGGGCGGGCATGGCTGTGACCCTGTACCCTAATTTTTTCAATACTATTGTCAGTGTCAAAACCTGTTAAAATTAAGTGCCTTACATTTGCCGCATGATGATAATGCAGTACTGGAAAGAGTTGACTTTTGGTTTTTTTTGCCTGGTTATATTAATACAATTGGTTTATTATGTGGGAATATTTAGTCGTCTTGCCTTTCATAAACCTAAAGCAAAGTTGCATAGCCAACAACAACCAATTTCTGTAGTTATATGTGCAAGAGATGAAGCAGGCAATATTGTTAAAAATTTACCGGGTGTACTTGTTCAAAACTATTCAACAACCCATGAGGTTATATTGGTAAATGACAATTCATCTGATGACACAAAATATCTGATTGAAGAGTTAAAGAGGACTTTTAAGCATTTGGTTCCTGTTCAGCTATCGCAGGAGGCAAAACTAATTGCAGGGAAGAAATTTCCTTTAAGTATGGGTATAAAATCTGCCAAAAATGAAACCATATTATTGACAGATGCAGATTGTGTACCGGCAAGTGAAAATTGGATGAAGTTGATGCAGGACGGATATAGAGACGGAACGGAAATAGTACTTGGATATGGAGCTTTTCACAAAAACGATACTTTTCTTAATAAGATAATACGGTTTGAGACATTTCATTCTGCATTACAATTTTTGAGTTACGCATTGGCAGGCATGCCCTATATGGGTGTGGGTAGAAATCTTAGCTATAAAAAAGAAGTATTTATAAGGAATAAAGGATTTTCTGCATTAAACCAAATTCCGGGAGGGGATGATGACTTATTTATAAATAAAGTAGCTAATAAAAAAAATACAGCGATAGTTACAAACCCCGAAGCACATACTCTTAGTGAAGCCAAAAAAAAGTGGGGAGACTGGTTCAGTCAAAAAAACCGACATTATTCAACTGCGAAATATTACCGAGGTAAACATAAGATTTTGTTGGGATTGTATTCAGCAACTCAATTTCTAGTCTATCCTTTGGTTATTATTTCAGCGATATATTTTAACTGGTGGATTACACTTTCAATATTTGGCATAAGACTTATTGTTCAGTCAATTGTCTATTATAAAACAATGAAAAGGCTAAATGAGTCTGATTTATATCCATGGTTTTTGTTGTTTGAACTTTGGATGTGTTTATATTACATACTATTCTTACCCGCATTGTTCAGAAAACCAAAAAGAACGTGGAATTAATCCCTCAAACATTTCTGTATTAAGTTTCATATCAATCTTCAAAAAGACTAATAATCCTACTTTTTAGTTAGCAGAATTTCAATCCACAATAAGCAGAAATTGTATTTGCTAAAAAAATGGTTTGATTTTTTAATATTGATGTTGGGTTTTGCAATAAAATTTCGAATCACTCGTTTTTAATAATGATTTGCCTTAACAAAATCGTAATGAAACAATATTATTAGGTTCATAAACCTTTGGCGAATCAATGGTAATTTTAAAGTCTATTAAATAACAGTAAAATGGTTTTATTATGAACTTCCTCTCAATTCTCGTTTTCTTTTTATTACTTTCATCTGTTTTTATGATTGCTTATGTCAGTTATACTAACTATAGGGCGACAAAAAGCATAAATAAAAGCCATTTCAAAGGCGTGGAAACTATCTAAATAGTACTCTACTCATTTCGCTACTTTGAGATTATTTGCTGTTCCTGAATATATAATAAAAATAATTAAAATACATTTTTATTATTTTTTTAATACTCTCTCCTCTTTTTCTTATATAATTTATTGGTTTTCATTAAAACCCTATTGCAGTCTTTGTAACAAATGATTTCGGGAAGTTAACGTTAAGGTGTTGTATTTAATTTTCTACCTAAAATAAATTATTTGTAAATGTGAACAATTTATTCAATTTTTGAGTAATCATACACTACAAATAAAAGCACTGCCATGAGCCACTTTTTAAAAATGATTATTGTTGTTGCTGTAATTCAGTTTACGGCATTATCCTGTAAAAATTCAACTATCTCAAGGGAGGAGAATATAACATTATCTCCACATGAAGATGAACAGGACGGTATAGAGGAAGCAATGCAACGTGAAATAACAATGACCGCGGATCCCGCCTTGGGATATATACCTAACGAAAGGTTGATGGCTGCCCGAAATAGTGCAATGCTTTATCAAAGAACAAATGGAGGATTGCTATGGACAGAGCGTGGCCCCACAAATGTTGGAGGTAGAACAAGAGCTGTTTTAGTAGATAAAAATGACCCGACAGGGAATACGGTATTTGCAGGTAGTGTTGGCGGTGGAATATGGAAATGTACAAATTTTAAAACCTCAAACTATTCCTGGACTAAGGTTAATGATAATATGGAGAATCTTGCAATTTCCTGTATTGCACAAGATCCCTCATCACTTAATATTATGTATGCCGGCACGGGTGAAGGTTTTGGCAATGCTGATGCAATAAGAGGAGCTGGAATATTTAAATCTATTGACGGTGGTAGTACATGGACCAGACTTGCATCAACAGAACCAACCTTTTCTAATGACTATACATATATTCAAGATATAGTGGTTACTGCTGCGGGTCATGTATATGCATCTTGCAGAAGTGCTATCTATTGTAATGCAGGAGGTATAAAAAAGTCAACGGATCAAGGTAATACCTGGACAAGAGTAATTGGTTCTTACAATAGCTCAGGATCTTGTACAGATGCACTTTATTTTAGAGGTAATGATTTGGAAATAGCGGCAAATGGTGATTTGTATGCAAGCACCGGTTTGTCAGGTAGCAACAATGCAACATATGGCCATGTATTTAAATCAGCAGCTTCACTTGGGGCGTTGCAAGGTGAGGCAGGTCAGTGGACAGAAATAACTCCTGTACCACCAACAGGCGAAGCGGGTTTTAGAAGGATAGAAATAGCTTGTGCTCCTTCAAGTTTTTCTAGGGTTTATTTATTATGCCAAAAGTATAATGATGTAAGCGTAACAAAATTTTACAGAAGTAACAATGGTGGTACAGCATGGACTGCAATTAACGTTCCTAGCTGGTGCGATCAGGGCACAATCAAAACGGATTTCACCAGAGGTCAATCATGGTATGATCTTATAGCTGCATTTGATCCACAAAATGCCAGTAGGTTATTAATTGGTGGTGTTGATGTAATGGCTTCGTCTGATGGAGGAAGTAACTTTACACAACTAACAAAATGGTCAGGAAGTACAGCCTGTGGTTCTTCTCTTGCTACTATACATGCTGATATTCATAACATAGTTTACATGAACGGATCTTCCAATGATTTAATTGTAAGTAACGATGGTGGGTTGTTTTATTCAACTGATGGTGGAACTACTTTCAGTAGTAGAAATAGCGGATATAATGTAACTCAGTATTATGCAGTTGCTGTTCATCCTGATGCAGGTTCTAACTATATGTTGGCAGGGGCACAGGATAATGGAAGTCATAAATTTATTTTTCCGGGTTTGGGTGCTATCACAACGGCTACAGGTGGCGATGGTGCATACTGCTTTATTGATCAACTTGACCCTAACATTCAAATTACATCTTACGTGTATTCTAATTACTATTTTTCAAGAAATGGTGGCAATACTTTCAGTCAGTTTTTAAGTAATAGTAATGGTGATTTCATTAATCCTTCAGAGTATGACAGTAAATCCAAATTATTGTATTGTAACAATGGACTGGGTGTTTTGGGAAGAGTAAAAAATATAGTAACAGGTACACCTGCTATGGAAACGCTTAACGTTTCCAGTATTTCTTCACAATATATATCTACTTTAAAAGTAGATCCTAACACTGATAACAGATTGTACATTGGTGCCTATTCCGGTGCTGCAAAGGTTGTAAGGGTAGATAATGCAAATGCTGTTACACCAACTTATACAACACTTTCATTTCCGGCTATTTCCGGCTATATTTCATCAATAGATGTTGAAGACGGCAATCCAAGTCATTTACTTGCAACTGTTTCTAATTATGGTCTTACCAGTGTATATGAAAGCGCTGACGGGGGAACCTCATGGACAGATATAGAAGGTAATCTGCCTGACATGCCGGTGAGATGGGGAATATTTATTCCGGGAAGTGGGATAAGAATTGCTTTAGCAACAGAGTTAGGTGTGTGGACAACAACCACACCTGCAGGAACTACTCCAACATGGGAATCTGATAACAATGGTTTTGCTAATGTTAGAGCAGATATGATCAGGTTTAGAAAAAGCGATAGTACTATAACTGTTGCTACACATGGCAGGGGGGTATTTAGTACAAATTTATCTACTCTGCCTGTTACATTATTTAGTTTCAAAGGACAGTTACAGGATAAGCATGCTGCACTTGAGTGGAAGACTGCATCAGAAAGCAATACCCGCCTATTTGAAATAGAAAGAAGCAATAATGGTAGTGGTTATAAAAAAATAGGTATAGTAAATGCAGCAGGAAATAGCACTACTCTAAAAACGTATAATTTTTATGATAGGGAAATTGCCCCGGCCGCTAATTATTATAGGTTACGTATGGTTGACAAAGATGGCAGTAGTGCATATAGCAATATTGTATTGCTGAAAAATGAAACATCAAACCAAAATATAACGATATTAAATAACCCTTTCCAAAGTTATTTGGACATTCGTTTTGGTATAGTACCTTTTGGTTTTGTAAAGCTTCAATTAACAGATATGAATGGTAAAATAATTAAAGTAATTAATTATGAATCTTTAAATCAGACCACTATAAGATTTTCAATAGGTCAAAATGCCCTGGCAAATGGAACATATGTATTGACGGTTTATGCAGATGGTGAAAAGCTGTCAAAGCAGGTTTTTAAACAATAAAATTGAAAGAATAATGCAAAGGTTGTTACATTTTGTAACAACCTTTTTTTGTAACAACTAAAATCATAGTTATGAATAGGATAAGATTTTCAATACGGTTTTTTGTTTTGCTTTTGGGGATATCATTTGGATCATGTGCCCAAACCAAAACGGGTATAATAAAAGCACATGCTTATATGCAACTCAATATACCTGGCACCATTCCCGTAGGAGATGAACATAAAGGGCCTGATACGCTTTACAGAGTATATATAGAATCACGGGCTGATAAAAATTTTATATGGAGTGCAGCATATATTGGCAACAATGCCTTCAACATTATCAGCTATAAAGCGGTTCCTCCTGTAACTGTTGGCAATTTAACCTCAACAGGTGAAGCTGCAGTAATCACTACAAAAAAAGGGAATATACTATGGCAACTCAATCTTGAAAAAACCTCATCTAAAACCCAATATTCAAAGAACAATACAACAGTAAAAGAAGTAATACTGAAAATGAAGAGCAGAAAAAAGTCATATTTTTATAAGATAAAACCAATATTAGAATTACAACCGGAGCTGCACATGTAGTATTAAATGCCAAAATAAAGAGAGGATCAACTTTTGAAAATTATTTGATGTATGCTAAGGTGTTGAAATAGCTACCGGCAATACTTTTCCATTATAAAACTTTTGACCTGTTAAAGCAAATTCAGCAACATACTTACCCATATCCTCGGGAGTTGTAGGTGTTTTAACATTTGGTATTGCAAGTTGTAGCATTTCAGTTTGAACCGATCCAAGAGCAAGACAATTTACTTTTATTTCTTTTTCTGCAAGTTCCAATGCAAGACATTCTGTAAGGGTATGCAAAGCTGCTTTGCTAGCGGAGTAAGCTGATAGGCCCGGAAATTTTACGCTACCCTGATAGCCACCCATACTGCCTATGTTTACAATGTGTCCTCCATATTTCATGTAAGGAATAACTGATTGAATCATCCTTACATGACCAAGGAAATTGCTCTCTAACATTTCTTCTATTTCTTCTATTTCGGTCTTTATAAATGGTTTGTTGAAGAGTTCTCCGGCATTATTAATAAGTACATCTACATGCTTCATATGCATGGAAATAAAAGAGTGCAACTGACTACGGTAATTGCCTGTAATAATATTAAATGGTAGGGTAAATAATCTTAGAATATAATCACAATCTGCGGCTTCCTGCTCAAGTCTTTTTAATTTGTCTTCGTTTCTTGATATGGCAATAACCAGATTGTCTTCATCTTTTAAGAGTTGCAATACTGTGTGAAATCCTATGCCGCTACTAGCTCCTGTAATTACAATATTCATGCTTACTTTTTTTGATCTCAATACACAATTGGGGTTAGGAAACTAAACACTTCATCATAATGATTCAACAACATTTCTACACTAATGCTTTAGATAGCTTTCTTTCACCAATTTGTTGTCTCCACATAGCAAAGTATAATCCTTTATCTTCAAGCAATTGCTGGTGACTACCCGTTTCTACAACCTTACCTTGTTCAAGTACATAAATTCTTTCTGCATGCATAATGGTACTTAACCGGTGTGCAATAAGTACAGTTATTTGTTCTCTTTCAGATGAGATATTTTTAATTGTAGCTGTGATAGCTTCTTCTGTTATACTGTCTAATGAAGAAGTGGCTTCGTCAAAAATAAGTAAGTGCGGATGTCTAAGTAATGAACGGGCAATAGACAGTCTTTGTTTTTCTCCACCGCTAAATTTCAATCCTCCCTCACCAATTAATGAGTCAAGACCATTTTCTGCCTTGCTAAGAATATAAGTGCAGCTTGCTTTTTCTAAAACATCATAGAGTTCATCGTCTGTTGCTGATGGATTTACAAACAATAAATTTTCACGAATGGTTCCGGCAAATAGTTG
>JANPGE010000030.1:0-7517 GCA_031423805.1 Segetibacter sp.
ATTTGCTTTGGGAAATGCTGCCAATCCGGAGAAGGATTTTAACTATAGTATAAGAACTATTTTTTCAAAATCGGGGGGTGCGGCGGGTACTGCAGTGGCTTCGGATTTTAATGATAGTGGGTGGAGGTTGCTTTCATTGCCCCACGATTGGGCGGTGGAACTTCCGTTTGCGCTAGTGGACAATTTTGATGTGGAAAGTCACGGCTACAAGCCCGTTGGCGGCTTGTTTCCTGCTACAAGCATTGGTTGGTATCGGAAACATTTTAGGGTAGCAAGTGCAGATTCGGGTCAGCGTTTTCAACTACAGTTCGACGGCATTTTTCGAGATGCAAACATTTGGATAAACGGTTTTTTCCTGGGAAACAACATGAGCGGTTATGTGGGTGCAAATTTTGATGTTACCGACTTTATCAATTTTCACAAAGACAATGTAATTGTAGTAAGGGTAGATGCTACCCAATACGAAGGATGGTTCTACGAAGGTGCAGGCATTTACAGGCACGCATGGCTCAACAAATATGCGAATACACACATTGGCACCGATGGGGTATTTGCCTATTCAAAAATTTTGAATAACAAAGCAACGGTAAGTATTGAAACAACAGTGGCCAATGAAGGAAACGAAACATCAAATTATACACTCAATACGTATTTGACAGACAGATCTGGTAGGGTTATCGGTTCGGCAAAAGAACAGCCTTTTGTTGCTAATATGCTGGAAGAAAAAATGGTGAAACAAACCATTTCGATAAACAATCCTACACTTTGGTCGCTTGAAAACCCTTACCTGTACAGGGTTGTAACGGAACTGAAACAAAACGGCAAAGTAGTAGATAGCCGGAAATTGAAGTTTGGTTTCCGGACAATTGATGTAAAACCAAATGGTGTTTTCCTGAATGGAAATCATGTAAAAATACTTGGCACCAACAATCATCAGGATCATGCAGGTTTGGGAAGCGCATTGCCCGATTACCTTCAATATTATCGGATAAGTTTGTTGAAAAATTTAGGCGCAAACGCCTACAGAACAAGTCATGGTGCACCAACTCCTGAACTGTTGGAAGCTTGTGATAGTCTCGGTATGTTAGTAATGGATGAAACCCGTTTGCTCAATAGTGGCGCTGAATATATGGGCCAATTTGAACGGTTGGTAAAAAGAGATAGAAACCATGCATCGGTTTTTATGTGGAGCATCGGCAACGAAGAAGGCTGGATACACACACAAAGCAACGGGAAAAGAATTGCACAAACATTTATAGAAAAATTAAAACAACTTGACCCAACAAGAACCTGCACCTACGCAGCCGATGTGGCTAATTTATTTAATGGTGTAAATGAAGTAATACCTGTAAGGGGATTTAATTATCGTCAGTTTGGTGTTGCTGATTATCATAGAGATCATTCAAATCAACCCATACTGGGCACCGAAATGGGAAGCACCGTAACGACAAGAGGTGTGTTGCAAAAGGATACGATCAGAGCTTATTTACCTGACCAGGATATTACTGCGCCGTGGTGGGCAAGCACTGCTGAAACATGGTGGAAACTGGCCGCTGCAAATGATTATTGGCTCGGTGGGTTCGTATGGACAGGCTTCGATTATCGTGGCGAACCCACGCCCTACAGATGGCCAAATATCAATTCTCATTTTGGCATCATGGATGTTTGTGGCTTTCCTAAAAACATTTATTACTACTACCAAAGCTGGTGGACGGACAAAGATGTACTGCATATTTCACCGCACTGGAACCACCCTGTTAAATGGGGCGAACCGGCACCGGTTATTAATGTATGGGTAAACAGCAATGCAGATAATGTAGAGTTGTTTCTGAATGGGAAAAGTATGGGCAAAAAGGATATGCCACGCAACGGACATTTAAACTGGGATGTAAAATACGAAGCCGGAAAACTGGAAGCCATCGCTTATAAAAAAGGAAAACGAATTTATTCTAAAATTGAAACAACCGGGCAAGCAACTGAAGTGGTATTAACCCCATATAAAACCACAATATTGGCAGATGGGAAAGATGTTACTGTAATGAATATTACTGTTGTTGACAAAGAAGGCCGTGAAGTACCCGATGCTGACAATATGATTAAATTCACCATAGAAGGTGATGCAAAAATAATTGGCGTAGGCAATGGAGACCCGAGTAGTCATGAACCTGATAAATGCACCGACGGCGCATGGCAACGAAGTCTCTTTAATGGCAAGTGCCAGGTGATTGTGCAAGCGGGTACAAAGCCCGGCATTATTAAGTTTGAGGCAAAATCTTCTGGTTTGTGGGCAGGTTCTACCGATATCATTTCTGTTGCTCCAGAAAGTGTAAATACTTTTACAATTGACAAAACCTATCAACTGAAAGGTGAAGCCGCAAAGCCTGCATCACCTGATAAAATTTTAGGTGCAGATATTTCTTTTTTACCTGAACTGGAATCGAAGGGTATGAAATTTTCTGATAAAGGAGTAGAGAAAGATGCCATTCAAATTTTGAAAGAACATGGGTTTAACTATGCCCGTCTTCGCATTTTTAATGAACCTGCAAATGATAGCGGATATTCACCCAAAGCAGGTTTTTGCAATCTGGAACACACCTTGCAAATGGCTAAAAGAATAAAAGCCTCGGGCATGAAACTATTGCTCGACTTTCATTACAGCGATTATTGGGCTGATCCCGGTAAACAATACAAACCTGCTGCATGGAAAAATCTTTCATTCCCTGATTTAAAAAAGGCTTTGTATGACTACACTAAGAAAGTTATGACTGCACTCAAAAATCAGGGCACTTTACCTGATATGGTACAGGTGGGGAATGAAATCAATCATGGCATTGTTTGGCCCGATGGTAATGTCAGCAATATTGATGGAACAGCACAACTCATCCAGGCCGGAATAGCGGGGGTAAAATCTGTAGATCCGCATGCTATTATTATGTTACATGTAGCATTGGGTGGTCAAAATCATGAATCTGTTTTCTTTATTGACAACATGCTTGCAAGAGGAGTACAATTTGACGTTATTGGTGAATCTTATTATCCTAAGTGGCATGGCACTTTGGATGATTTAGAAAATAACCTGCACGATTTGGTACGCAGGTATAATAAGGATGTAGTAGTAGTGGAATATTCTGCACTGAAAGAAGAAGTTAACAAAATTGCTTTTGAATTGCCCAATGGAAAAGGTAAAGGAACTTTTATTTGGGAACCACTCAATACATGGGAAAAAGTATTTGACGATAAAGGAAAGTCAAATGAATTAATAAATCTGTACGATAAAATTGCAGCGGAGTATTTGAAGAAGTAAGTATTGTTCATTTTGAGTAATATCCTGTATGTTAATCTTGACAAAAATATAAATTGCCCCAAACGGGTTCCACTATAATAGCGGGTGGTGAAACCCCACTGTAGTAGAAAGCTAGTTCATTTTCCAACCCTGAAAGGTTTGGACTAATCGCCTTAAATTTCAAGGGCAGTGCCGGTTAGGTTAAAAATATTAATTATCTCAAACCTATTGTGTTATTGGCGGGCTTTTATTGTGTAAACCAGACCTATATTTCTTTAATCATTTTGTAATACCGATGGATATCCGTCATAGTCCAATTGCATTGGCCTAAACGGCTATCACCTGGGCATTATACCAAAACCAGATTGGACAATTTATTTTACAAAATGGTACAAATGCCGTTAATCACTCAAACTGCTTTATCAACTCTATTTCGTTTCTGTAAAGAAATTTATAGACTAAAATTTCTACTTTTTTAAGCAATTCGTACAAAAGACCCGTTAATGTTTAACACTTACATTCTCTTTTTTAAACAAAATCCATTTCTTCTTGTTTACAATCTTACAAATAAATTCTCCCTAAAAAATAAACAGATTTATATATGAACCCGATTGAAACTATCTCTAAAATCAGAATAAATGGTCATGAAACGTTAGAAACGCTTGACATTTTAATAGATGAAATGGGCGATAACCATGTAAGTACCAGTGCAGATACACCTATGCGTAACGGTGCTT
Source organism: Segetibacter sp. (assembly GCA_031423805.1). Taxonomy (GTDB): domain Bacteria; phylum Bacteroidota; class Bacteroidia; order Chitinophagales; family Chitinophagaceae; genus Segetibacter. Next base: position 4,021 of record JANPGE010000030.1, read on the forward strand.
TTGACTTAAGCGACAAAGAAAAAATCATTGCTATTGAAGAACATTTTGCTGCAATAATGGACATTATGGGTCTCGACCTTACAGATGACAGCCTTAGCGGTACGCCACATCGTGTAGCCAAAATGTACATCAATGAAATATTTCAGGGATTAAATCCTGCTAATAAACCCAAAATTGCCTTGTTTGAAAACAAGTACAAGTACAATGAGATGTTGGTAGAAAAAAATATTTCATTCTACAGCAATTGCGAACATCACTTTGTACCAATAATGGGCAAAGCCCATATTGCATACATTAGTAACGGTATGGTAATTGGCCTTAGCAAACTTAACCGCCTGGTGGAGTATTTTGCCAAACGTCCACAGGTACAGGAGCGCCTTACCATGCAAATAGGAAAAGAACTACAAATGGTATTAGGTACACAAGATGTAGCAGTAGTAATAGATGCCAAACATTTATGTGTTGCCAGCCGTGGGGTAGAAGATGATACTTCAAGTACGGTAACTGCTTTTTATGGCGGAGCTTTTAAGCAAGAAGAAAAGAAAAACGAATTCTTACGATATTTGGAGTTGAAGACAACTTTTTAATTGTCTTTTTTTTAAAGTTAATCTGATTAATAAAATCCTTTTTTTATTACTTTCTTTGTTTTTTACCTTTCATAACCCTGAAAAAATTGATGTTTTTTCAGGGTTAAATATTTACAGTTTCGATGTAAATAAATAATAGGCCAATTTTTTATTTACCACGGAAATCGTAACTTTATGAGTTGCTTTTTTTCATTTTTCTAAATAACTTTTTTATGATACACGTACATAACATTTTTGTTTGCAAACCGGGTAATGCATCCAAACTGGCAAAAATATTTAAGGAAGCTCTTTCAGATAATGATGATTTTGTTCATGTTATGACCGACTTAACCGGGCAGTTTAACCGTGTGATAATGGTGAATAAGTACGAAAATTTGACGGGGTTTGAAATGAGTTTTGATAAATACCTTTCTGATAGCGAGGAAGTAAAGAAAATGAAGGAACTAATGAAAGGTTATACTGAATTATACGTTACAGGATCCCGGGAAATTTACAATATTGTTTAATGAAGATGCAGGTTTTATGCCTTGGGTATCCTGATTTTATTTGAACAGGCTGTGCAATCTTTTTCCAAGGGTTGAGGCTTTTCCTTGATTCTGTTATGAAACAAAAAACCTGTAGCAACTAACAAAAGAATCATAACTACTAAAACTGCCCATTGTGCAACATGTGTCTTTTGTATTGCTTGTCGGTCTTTTATCTCACATACCTCACCGGGGCAATGCAATACTTTGCCTTTGTTGAACAATCCGTAAATTTTACATCCTATACAGATGTTAAATGCCAGTTCTGCAAATAAGAAAATCATACATACTAAACAGGTAAGGCCGCTTACAGGGCCAAATGCGTTTATTATTACAATATGCAAAAACATGATGGATGAAAGTGTAAACCCAATAATCCAGGCGAAACGTTTCTGTGCAGCACCCACATAAAGCGGTGTTTGTTTCCGCACCATAAATCTTGCAATTGTTAAGGTTGGCGAATACTGCGGATGGATAAAAATGCGGATACCCATATCAATCATGAAATAGAAAATGAAATATTTAAATAAAATAAAATCACCGTTGAAAATGATATTTAAGAAAGAAATGATGGTGCCCAGAAATAAAATTCCTGCGGCCCCTCTTATTTCACGTTCATTCATAACCGGGATGCTATAACCTGCTACAGTTTCACCAAATTGTTTCATATTTTTTATGATTTAGTGCTACAATTTAAACAAGATTTCGGATAGATTAGTAGTGAATATTAGCAATGGTATCTATTCGTGATTAGGCGGATATTTTTCTTTGTTTTCGTGGGTCTCATGTTTTAGCAACTCATCTCCAATCTATTCACAAATCTTATTTGCAAACAAAGTTTTTAGATCATCCAAATTCCTTCATCAGTTTAATCTCATTCCTGTACAATATTATTTTTCCATCATTTTCCAATTGCTTCAATAAGCGGGAAATGACCACCCGGCTTGTTGCCAGTTCGTCCGCTATGAGGTAGTGTGATGCTTTGATAACACTTGAACCTGAAAGTCGTTGCTTTTCTTTAAGGTAGGCAACCAGGCGTTCATCCAGTTTGTGAAAGGCAATGCTTTCTATAGATTTCAACAGTTCTAAAAAACGTTCGTTGAAGCTGCGCATGATGTAGTTCTTCCAGCTTGGGTATTTGCATAGCCATTCATCCAGTTTTAGGTGGGGTATAGCTATGAGTTCAACATCATCTTCTGCTATGGCTTTTACTTCGCTTTTCTTAGCTTCCATGCAACAGCTATAAGCCATGGAGCAACTCTCATTGTTTGAGAGATAATACAGCAATATTTCCTTGCCGCTTTCGTCCATCCTCAAAACTTTGATAGTGCCTTTTACAATCAATGGCATCATACGAATGTATTTGCCATAATCCATAATAATGTCGCCCTCTTTGAAATATTTCGTTTCACCAAACTGCTGAATTTCTTTAATTAAAGCAGGTTCGAATGTGGAATCAAAAGAAGGTTTTGTAATCATTTGGATTTAGAAATTATAGTTCAAAATAAAATTGTACTGTTGCATATTTACCTTGTTGAAAACATACCTGTAGTTGTTGTAGGTTTCAACGTTATTTATTTTTCCTACAACCAACAACTGTGCTTCGAGACCTTTAAGTGTATGTGTAAAGGTATATCTAATATCCGCATTTATTTGCGTGTAGGATGGCATCCCGTATTTGTTCAGAGCAAAGTTTTTTACATTAGGAAGATGATAGTAGCCCGCTGCCAATGAGGTCTTAAGGTTGGCTTTGGGGATAGAATAATTTAGTTTACACATAATAGCACTAACACCTCCAAAACCATCATTTCGTTCACGGGGCAGGAATGTGAAAAATGGTTCTAGCCCCCACTCCCGTGGTACAAGGTATCGGCCATCACTTGTAATTCGGGTGTAGTTAAGGGTTGTTTCCCAACGTTTGTTTTTAAAACCAATACGTGCACCATAAGCCATTGAACTTCCACCTTTAGTAAAATAGGTTTTGGACTGATTCGCATTGCCACCATCGTTTATTGCAAATTGTTTTACCAGTTGTAAGTTGGTGAAAAGCATTGCATCATTTTTCATTGCATGGTTGTAATCTATCTGCAAGAGTGAACTGTTGAAAATGTTTTCTGCAAGCATATTCGAGGCCTGAATTTTTAACTGTTTTGTTATTGCAACTCCAAACTGAATAATGCCAATGCCATTGCTTTCAACATTATCCGCATACCCTGATTTTGTTCCATCTATGTTTACTCCTGTCGGATAAATACCTATTGAACTTCCCGGCTTATACCAACCTGTAGTACTTCTTGGCGAAATTTTCCAAAGCCATCCCAGTTGTAGTTTTACTTTTTTGATCTCATTGATTTCTGTCCACACACCCTCCACAGTGGTGGGGCTC
>JANPGE010000031.1:0-7995 GCA_031423805.1 Segetibacter sp.
CAATTCCGCTTCCCCCAGTGGCTTTAACACATATACCTGACAACGGCTTAGCAATGCCGAATTAACTTCAAAGGATGGATTTTCAGTAGTTGCTCCTATTAGAGTAATTATACCTTTTTCTACTGCTCCTAAAAGTGCATCTTGTTGTCCTTTGTTGAAGCGATGAATTTCATCAATAAACAGAATGGCTTTATCTTTTTCCTTTGCAGCTTCTATCACCTCCCTCACATCTTTTACTCCGCTGCTTATGGCACTTAACTGAAAAAAAGGAACTTTTAACGTATGGGCAATAATATTGGCGATGGTTGTTTTACCTACTCCCGGCGGGCCCCACAATATCATAGAAGGAATGTTTCCACTTTCAATTGCGCTTCGCAAAATGCTACCCTTACCTGTCAGGTGTTGCTGACCTGTAAGTACGTCCAGTGATGTGGGCCGCATTCTTTCTGCAAGTGGAATATTTGGATTTTTCATTGCGATTTATTTCACACAAAGAAACAAAGAATACAAAGGAACAAACGACTAGTGTTTGTACATGAATTAGCATTTACAAATAAAATCAAACCGCATCTTTTTCAAAAAATGATTCATTTTTCTTGATAAGTGCAAAAGTCCAAAGTATGTGTATAGCTAAAGCAAGTACCCAAATCAGCATTACGTAAGATGCTGTGGTTATAGTAGAAACAGATATTTCCTGTTGCATTTTTGTACCAAACTGTTTCATCATTTCTTTATAACTATCCAATATCATGTTGGGATTTCTTATAACAGCTATTGAAGAAGAAATATTGAGAAAGCTAAAAAACAAAGCTACATATCCATTCACTTTTACCCAGTCTTTTAATGATTTTTTTACTTGTATTTGTCTCATTAAAACCTGCTGCCTGAAACGTGTACTAAACCATGAATAAAGCACTACACAAGCCAACATAAAAACCGGAAGCAATAATGCAGGCGCCCCAATTGCTAATGGCAACATTATCAACAACATAATTAATACAAAAACACTAAAAATATTGATAATAAAACTTAGTATGCGGTAGAGGATGGTCATAGAATTTTAGTTGAAATGTGTATAATTGTTATAGATATTTAGTACAGAATTGACTTTGCTAATTTTTTAATAATCCCCATTAAATGGCTATTTACTTCGAAAAAAATTAAAGTTTATTGGTTTATGTTTTAATTAGAGAAATGGCTTCTTTAGGTGTCATAACAGGCAAAAGGCTGTATTTAAAATCTTTGGTATTCCTTGTTACTATGCAATCTATTTTTTTTTGGTTCAGGGCACAATAGTGTTGAATAGCATCTTCGAAATCTTTAAAATCGGAAAATACTGATTGTTGAATAATAGCATTTGTTACATCTGCAATTTCTGATAGTTCGTATAAATCTTTTAGTATCTTTATTACTTCATTATTTGGCAAAGATTGACGTAAGATGTAATAAATATTATTGAATGATATTGCGCAAATAAAAACTTTTACTTTACCAGAAATTGCGAAATTGAATAATTTTGCAGCATCTAAAGAAAAGGGTTCTCTATCAGCCAAAAAGTCAATAATTACATTGGTATCCAAAAAAATATTTTTCATTTTTGGTACTTTTTTGAAATTGCACCTGCTAATTCTTTTTTGTAATCAAAATTTTTTGGCAATTTGACTGACCCCATCAACTTTTGAATCTTAGGAGAAATCTCCTCCTTTTCTTCTTTACTACTAATTGATTGCAAATAATTTTCAACGATATTGGATAAGCTTTTACCAGACTTTTTTGCATAGATTTTGGCTGAATCTATGACCTTGTTATCCAATGTTAAGGTAAGTTTAGTTGTCATACACGTGTAAATATATAACGAAGATACGTGTAAAATCATTTGGTTGCAGATTACTTTTAAAAAATCTAGTAAGGATACCTTTCATTCATCTTCATCAGGTATTTAAGAAAAGCAGCGTTTCCAGGCTTTCTTTCTTTTTCAAAATCAATGTGAAAATCCTTGTCATTTCTTAGGAGGTAACCTATAGATTGTGATGTTGCCTGTAAAACCCTACCTTTTGAATTGCAGTACCAAATTTCGTTGGTCAAATGCACTTTATTATCATTTGCCGCACTAACCAAAGCACCAACAGCCCCCCTTAAAAGGTCAGTAGAAACCAATGAACTTATTTTATTCCTAACAGTCAAAAAAGGAAATTTGCCTATACGGTCAACCTTATAAAATTTCTGCCTTAATTCTTTGAATAAATCATCATTAAACTCAATAGAAATAAACATTTCTTTGCCATCAAAAAAGCCAAACACTCTTTTATTTCTTACTGTGGAATCTGTAAATCTATATTTGAAAATCTGAAGACTTGCATCCCTGGTTGTATCCATTTGGGAGTAATATGGTTCAACAACAAAAGGGTTGAGCATTGAAGGGCTGTTGTTGATAAACTCATCCCAATTTTTGTATAAACCAACTTTTAGTTTTATCCTTGTTGCTAAGGGAGTTAATGTATCCTGACAGAATACAGATTGCCCCCAACTTGACAAAATAAATAATAGAGCAAACTGTTTCATTTTTAAAATTCATTTTCTACGAAAAAGCACTACTTCAAATCCAACTTAATCTGCAACTCATCAAACTGCTTTGCATCTATTGCAGACGGTGCATCTATCATCACATCGCGGCCGCTGTTGTTTTTGGGGAATGCAATGAAATCACGGATGCTTTCGCTGCCACCAAGTATAGCACAAAGCCGGTCGAAACCAAAGGCTATACCGCCGTGTGGAGGTGCTCCGTACTCAAATGCTCCAAGCAAAAATCCAAACTTGTGCTGTTGTTCTTCTGCATCCATACCAAGGGCGGCAAACATTTTTTCCTGCAGTTCTCGCTGAAAAATACGAATGGAACCACCCCCAATTTCGTTGCCATTCAGCACCATGTCATAAGCGTTTGCTTTTATGTTGGCATACGGGTGATTGAGGTATTCAGCAGCGTTTTCGATAGCAGGATTGTTGTTAATCATGGTTTCAATCTGCGATGGTTTTGGGCTGGTGAACGGATGATGCCTTGCTACCCATCGGTTGCCTTCCTCATCATATTCAAACAATGGAAAATCCAGTACCCAAAGGAGTTTGAACTCTGTATCTTTTCTTAAACCCAAACGATTGGCCATTTCCATACGCAGGTCGCTGATAGCTTTACGGGTACGTTCTTCTGCACCTGCTAAAATCAATATTAAATCACCAGATTTTGCATGGGCAGCATCGGCTATTGCTTTCAGTTTTTCTTCGCTGTAAAATTTATCTACACTGCTCTTGTAAGTGCCGTCTGCATTTATTTTAATGAATACCAATCCCTTCATTCCAATCTGCGGACGTTTTACCCACTCTATCAGCTCATCGGTTTGTTTGCGGCTGTATTCGCTGCAACCGGGAATAGCAATTGCTAAAACTGTTTCAGCTTCATCAAATACTTTGAAATCAGCACCATTTATTAAATCACAATTGTCTGTCTTTTCAGTGTAAACAGATGAAGGCTTTTTAAGGTTCAGAATCTTTATGTCAAATCGAATATCGGGTTTGTCATTTCCATAATTCCACATGGCATCTTCCCAGGTCATTCGCTGCACGGTTTCGGTGTAGTCAATGCCTTTTACTTCTTTGAAGATTGATTTAATCATGCCTTCAAACATGTTAAGGATATCCTCCTGCTCTACAAAAGCCATTTCGCAGTCTATCTGTGTAAACTCGGGTTGACGGTCGGCTCGCAGGTCTTCATCTCTAAAACATTTTACTACCTGGTAGTAACGGTCGTAGCCGCTTACCATGAGCAGTTGCTTAAATGTTTGTGGCGATTGTGGCAATGCATAAAACTGTCCCGGATTCATCCTCGATGGAACCACAAAATCTCTTGCCCCTTCCGGTGTTGATTTAATGAGGAAAGGTGTTTCTATATCCATGAAACCCTGGTCATGCAGGTAAGTTCTTGCAGCACGGTTTACGGCATAGCGTAGTTCAATATTTTTCTTAACGGCGTTTCTTCTAAGGTCGAGGAAGCGATATTTCATACGGATATCATCGCCCCCATCGGTATCGTCTTGTATGGTGAAAGGTGGTACGGCAGATTTATTCAACACCTTGAAAGTTGAAACCAATAATTCTATTTCGCCGGTGGCGATGTTTAGGTTTTTATTGCTTCTTTCGTTTACGGTTCCGGTTGCCTGCAACACAAATTCTCTGCCCAAAGGTTGATCGTCCAATTGTTTGGTTAGTTCTTCGTTAAACAACAATTGGGTAATGCCATAACGGTCTCTAAGATCAACAAACGTTATGCTTCCAAATTTTCTAACGGTTTGCACCCAACCGGCAAGGGTAGCGTTTTCTTTTTGATTGGTCAGGCGAAGTTGTCCGCAGGTATGTGTTCTATACATATTAATAAAGGTGTAAAAAGTTCAATAAAGGGTTACTGTACAAGTGAGTCCCGAAGAATACTCGGGATTAGATAACACAACAGAAGCTAAATATTTATTCGTCTGATGGTTAAAAAAAACTACCTGTAAAGTGCGGCAAATATAGATAATTGAAAAGAGGAAATATTGGGCATAAACAAAAAGGACCGCAATGATTGCAGTCCTTAACTTTTTAAGACAAAAAGGGATTAAGCTTTGGGCTCTTCTGGCTTAGCCTCGTCACCGTCAAACTTGTCAACTATTTTATTCCAAAGTCCTTTGGCACCTTCAGCAAGGTTGCCGGCTTTTTCTTTTACTTCGTCCCAAACTTCTTCTGCTTTTTCTTCTGTTTTGTCCCAAACTTCACCGGCTTTGTCTGTTGCTTTGTCAAGCATTTCGCTGGCTTTTTCTTTCATATCGCCAACTTTGTCCATTAATTCACTTTTTTCAGTATTTTCTTCCATGTTTTTATTAATTTAATGGTTATTGAAATATTTATGAGCAAGGTAATGAATACTTAAATATAAATTATGATGATTTTTTTGTTTTGGTAAACTTTAAGTATTTATATCCCTTTAAACGGGGGAGATTAGTTAATGCATCATCTAATAACATGTACTATTGTATTTTATAAATTAAAAAAAATATTTTATATTTTTTGCTTAAACTTATTATACAACCTTTTGCTGCTTGGTCCTTGCTTCTGTTTTACCCCTACCTTTGCCGCCTAATTTTTTTATACAATTATGAAGACTGATAAAAATACGGTCATTGGATTTGTTTTAATCGGAATGCTGTTCATTGGTTATTTTTGGATGATAGGAAAAGAGAAGCAGACGTTGGCATTAGAAGCACAAAAAATGCATGCAGACTCCCTTGCAAAAGGACTTGTTCCAACCCCACCAAAATTTGATTCAGCAACTGCTGTACTTGATTCCTTAAAAATAGATTCTGCAAATAACCTGGCGAAGGCCGGCGATTTTCAAACAGCGGCAAATGCACCCGAACAACTTACTGAAATAGATAATGGACTAATTAAAATAGTCTTTTCCAACAAAGGCGGACAACCACGTAAGGTGGAGTTGAAAAAATACAAGTCTTACGATAGTACAAACGTGGTAATGGCTGGTACTCCATTCGATAATTTGTCTTACAACATAAATACAGGCAACAATCAATCTGCAGCTACAGGTAGCCTTGTATTTGCACCTGCAGTTGTTTCAAAATCTGCCGATGGAACACAAATAGTAAGCTTCTCACTGGCTAAGTCTGATGGACAATCTATTACCCATCAATATATAATTAAGCCCAACAACTATATGGTTGATTGGAACATTATACTCAATGGGGCTAACAGTTTATTGACCAGTAATATCCTTAATCTAAATTGGCAGGTACAGGAATCCAGACAGCAAAGCGATGTTAGGTATGAGCGAATGCAATCGAAAATTTACTTTGTTGAGAACGGTAGCTATGACTATACTACAGCAGCCACCGGTGCAAGTAAAAGTTTTGACAAACCAACAAATTGGATTGCAGTAAAACAACAGTTTTTTAATTCAACATTAATTGCAAAAAATAATTTCACCGGGGGAGATATTAGTATTGTTGTGCCTGCTTCTGATGATACATCTAAGATTGTGGGTAAAGCAACTGCTAATATGAAGATACAGCTATCAGCAGCTTCGCCAAATGTTACGGTGCCCATGTCATTTTATTATGGTCCTAATGACTACAAATTGCTGAAGTCGTATGATCTTAAAATGGAAAATATTGTAGACCTTGGTTCAGGAATATTTTCTTTTGTCAAATACATTAACAGGTTTATTATAATACCTGTATTTGCATTTTTTGCAGGTTTCATCAGTAATTATGGTTGGGTAATTGCACTGCTTACGTTATTTATTAGATTGGTTACATCTCCACTTACCTACAGTAGTTACCTAAGTGGAGCAAAAATGAAAGTGCTTCGCCCAGAATTAGATGTACTGAAAAAGAAATTTGGAGAAGATCAGCAAGGATTTGCTGTAGAGCAAATGAAACTGTTCAGGGAGGCAGGAGTAAACCCATTAGGGGGATGCATACCGGCATTGTTACAAATTCCAATATTTTTTGCCTTATATAGTTTTTTTAACTCGGCAATTATTCTTCGGGGGCAGTCATTTCTATGGGCAAAAGATTTATCTAGTTACGATGTCTTTTTTAAATTGCCGTTTTCTGTACCATTTGGTTTAGGTAATCATATTAGTCTGTTTATGTTAACAGCGGTAATTACCAGTTTTCTAATTTCTATATATAATATGAGTATGACTCCGGATACCGGTAATCCGGTAATGAAATACATGCCTTATATATTTCCATTTATTTTATTGTTCATATTCAATAGTCTTCCTTCTGCTCTTACCTGGTATTACACGGTTTCTAACAGCATAACGCTGTTGTTACAGTTTGTAATTCAGAATTATATCATCAATCATGATAAGATTTTGGCTAAAATGGAAGAGACCCGAAAAAAGCCCAAAGTGAAGTCTAAATGGCAACAGCGCTATGACCAAATGATGGAGTCACAAAAAAAGGTGCAGGAATTAAAGCAAAAGACGAATAATAAACGATAATTAACTTAATTATAGTTAAAGAAAAGCCTGTGCATATTGCATGGGCTTTTTTGTGTAACATTGGCATAGAATTTAGATTTGTTTATCAAAGAATTTACAAAAATGAAAAAGTTAGTTTTCTTATTGGTGTTGTTTTCTTGTTCGCAATTATCCAGAGCACAGGAGACCAAACAAATTTCAGATTGCATTGTAACCTATGATGTTATAATAGATGATTCTAAAGCAGATCCACAAGTTGTAAAAGCTATGGCAGGGGCTGTAAAAACATTGTACATAAAAGGATCAAAAAGCAGAAGCGACCTTGAAACTCCGGGTTTTAAGCAAACTACCCTTTTTGATACCCGTACAGATAGTACGGTAATACTTAGAGAAATTGGTAACAATAAATACATTTCATACTTAAACGGTGCCCAAAGGAAAGAGAAGAATAAAAAATATGAAAACATACAATTTAGCAACACCAATGAAAAGAAGACAATATTGGGCTACGATTGTAAAAAAGTGATTACAAAACTATTAGACGGATCTAGTTACAGTGTTTATTATACACCTTCGATTATTGCAAGTAACAATGATTTGGAGTACCAATTTAAGAACCTGAATGGTTTTGTCCTTGAGTATGAAGCCGAATCAGAAAATGGCAAAACAAAAATAAAATATGCGGCTTCAAAAATCACATTAACTCCTGTACCAAATGTAAAATTTGAAATACCAAAAAGTGGGTATAGAGTTTTGTAAATTTATTGTCACCCAATCATATAATAGTATTTATAAAAGTATTAAGGAGAAATAATTCTTAATGCAAAAGGCAATGTGGTCAAAAATAGTTGGTTTTTGAAGTTAATTTTGGGATAAAAGTTTTGTTGTTAATGATAGTTAAGCAATGAATTAATAGCTAAGTGATTCATTTTCAGGTATGCTAATGTCTAGAAAAACCTTTTTAT
>JANPGE010000032.1:0-4005 GCA_031423805.1 Segetibacter sp.
CACAAAAGAACTGGATCAACAACAATATTTTACCTATCTGCGGAATGTAAAAAAAAGCATTGATCTTTTTAGAGAAGAAAACATTCCATTGCAGTCTGAACTGTCTGTTATGCAACAGCAATTTGGTCAGATTTCGGGGGCTATGAGTATAGAGGTAAATGGCCGTGAATACACACTGCAACAGGCTTCTAAATTTTTAGAGGATCACGACCGCAACCTTAGAGAAGAAGTATATAGAAAAATAAATGAACGCAGGTTACAAGACAAAGACAAGCTGGATGATTTATATACAACGCTCATTCAAAAACGTCATCAGGTAGCACTTAATGCCGGTTTTGAAAACTATCGGGATTATCGTTTTGCTGAACTTGGGCGTTTTGATTATACCAAAGAAGATTGCTTTAATTTTCATGCTGCTGTTAAGCAACATGTAGTGCCATTGGTAGAAAAAATTTATGCAAAAAAGAAAAAGAAATTAGGTCTTGAAACGCTTCGTCCCTGGGATACAGAAGCGGAACCTGCTGGCATAGAACCCTTGCACCCGTTCAACACAGGCGAGGAGCTTACAGAAAAAACAATTGCCTGTTTTGAAGCGCTTAATCCCTTTTTTGCTGATTGCTTGCGCAAAATGAAAGAACTGGGTCACCTTGATTTGGAAAGCCGCAAGGGTAAAGCACCCGGCGGATATAACTGTCCTTTGGCCGAAAGTGGTGCACCGTTTATTTTTATGAATGCGGCCGGACAAATGCACGATGTAACAACTATGGTGCATGAAGGTGGTCATGCTGTTCATTCTTTTTTAGCACATCCATTGGAGTTGAGTGCATTTAAAGAATACCCAATGGAAATAGCCGAAGTTGCAAGCATGGCCATGGAGTTGTTTAGTATGGATTACTGGCAGGTTTTCTTTTACAATAATGAAGACCTTAACCGGGCAAAAGAACACCAACTTGAAAGAACTATTACCATTTTTCCCTGGATTGCAACTATAGATAAATTTCAGCATTGGATCTATGAAAACCCATATCATACAGTGGAGGAGCGCACAGAAGTGTGGATGGAAATATTGCAAGAGTTTTCTTCGGGAGTAGTAGACCACAGCGGATTGGAGGAATATAGAAAAACAGCATGGCAACGTCAGTTGCACCTATATGAAGTTCCTTTTTATTATATTGAATATGGCATTGCTCAATTAGGAGCCATAGGTTTATGGAAGCAGTTTAAGCGCAATAAAGAACAAGCATTGATGAATTATATGAATGCGCTTAGCCTGGGCGGCACCAAAACCCTACCGGGATTGTATGAAGCTGCCGGGTTGAAGTTTAATCTTTCTCCTGAATATATACAGTCGCTGATGGAGTTTGTGAATGAGGAATATGAGCAGTTGTAAAAAATAGTATTTAGTACCCAGTATTTAGTATTCAGTATTTAGTATTCAGATAGTAGAGGTTGCTCCATTTTGTTGCTAAAAATTATTCTACAGAAATTTGTTTGTAAATTACCATTATGAAAAATTTATTGGCTACTTCACTCATGTTGCTTGTAACAATTTTTATAACAGCTTCTGCACAAACTGCTGTTAGAAAGCATTACAAGAAAAAGCACCCTGCACCGGTAGAGACCAATAAGGATATGCTGGGTGACCTGCAAGGCAAATGGGCATCGCTAAATGATAAAAAATCTTTTTTCGTAGTCAGAGAACACGAACAACAAAATTTTTATGCAGATAAAGTTGTAGATACAACATTCATAAACTTTTATGATAATTGCCCCAAACGCATTTCTGTAAAAGATGGATTAACTATCACCGGTAAATACATGGTAATTCGGGATAAAAATTTTAAGTTCACTTGCTACCGTATTGCCAAGCTAAATGTACACGACCTTGTATTGATTTCTGATAAAAAGGGAAATGTGCTTAGGTATAAAAAACAATACTACAGATAGAATTTCTTACCGGCAGTTTTTACAAGTTCCTTTTACAACAACATTGATTTCGGTAGGTAAAAAATTCTGCGGAAGATTAACCTGCGGGGTAACTACAGAATCAAGACAATAGGTAACATGGCATTTGTCGCAGATAAAATGTACATGATTATCATGATGATGGCCTGTTGTACATTCATCTTTGCACAAGGCATACATTATATTGTTATCCGGGGTTGGTATTGTGTGTATAATGCCCTTCTCAACAAAGGTTTGCAAAGTTCTGTAAACAGTAACCCGGTCAAATTTTTCACCAGCCTTTCTTTCTATATCGCTGTGTGCAAGTGCTTTATCATGAATTTTAAAAATTTCAAGAATTTTTTTTCGGCTTTCGGTTACGCTTAGTTGATTGCGTTTTAAAATATTGTCGACACTTACTAATGTTTCCATAACAATAAAATTACAAAAATTAGCGGGGATTGTTACTGAATACGCTGTTAACAAAACCGCCGGGGCCGGCTTTTTCCTTCAGCAAATCCTTAATGTCTTTACTCAATTTTTTCATTTCGTCCTGCTTTAGTGCATCATATACACCTCCTCTCACATTACCGCTTTTATCAACTAAAGCAAGAAACTGTGAATGAATAAACTGATCCTCTATGCGGCTAAGGCCATTATTCCTGTCATCAATTCCGTAACTGAAACGGGCAGCTTTGTATAGGCTGTCTTTTCTGCCGGTTAAAAACATCCATTTTCGGGTATCTATTTTTAAACTGTCTGCATAAAATTTTAAGCGTGTTACACTATCCGTTTCCGGTTGAACTGTATGTGATAGAATCAAAAAATCAGGCTCATCTTTATACTCTTCATATATCTTCATTATACTGTTGTTCATTCTTGGGCAAATGCCTTTGCAGGTCGTAAAAAAGTATTCTACAACTGTCACCTTACCTTTTAATTTGTTTTCTGTTATGGTTAGTCCATTTTGGTTGGTAAAAGCAAAAGGTTTTACATAATTGGTGGTAGGAAGTTTAGCCCTCCAATAGTCTGTGCCGGCAAAAAGAAAGTAAAAGAAACCCCCAACTAACAAAATAAAGAAGGACAGATAAAAAAGAGGCTTTTTTTTCATTGAGAGTAATTAGACTGCAAAGGTAATTCTAAGCATATATGATGAAGTCATAGAATTCACAAAATATAAACGTAATGCACTGAGTAATGCAATGACAATATATAAAACTATAAATGGTGGAAAAAGTTCAAGGAGAAATAAAAAACTATAGGAACAATAATAACCTGCCTTAAATCTGTAGATCTAATTAAAATGAATTTCAGAAAGTATAGAGCAATCTCTTTCCATTTTACGGGCATCTATTTCAAAAGAGTTGTATTCATAACCTTTGTTAAAAGTTTCAAGAAGATAAAGTACGATAAATCTGAAAATACCTAAACGGAGATATTGTTTTACATGGGCTACCTCATGACGTACCCATCTTTTATTTCTCAAAAACTCCTGTTTGGTTGAATTGTGAAGATGAATTGTTTTGCCAATAACCATTGCCATAGAATCAGAATTTAATCTACGGGCAGCTATTTTTGCAAGCCAGGAATTTTCTTTGATTTTTACTTCTGTCATGAATTTATCTACGGACATTTTCCGGCAAAGTGTTTTTAAAAGGGTCTAGAACAAAAGTATCTTTTTTTTGAAGTGATATAAAATTCCTAAAGTGATTTAACCTTTTAGTTTTTAACAGATTTCCCACAACCGTATTTTCCATCTTGTTAATTCCAAAAATCAAGCACTTGCTTTGAATGATTTTTTGTATCTGCCTTTGTAATTATTCTTTTTATTTTACCAGTTTCATCTATTAAAAAGGTTGTTCTTATGGTTCCCATAAAGGTTCGCCCCATAAACTTCTTCTCACCCCAAACGCCATATTTCTCAACAATTGATTTGTCTTCATCGGCAATTAACAGAAAAGGTAATTGATACTTCTGTTCAAATTTTTTGTGGCTCTTCACAGTATCTATACTAATACCAATTACAGCAAAGCCCAATTTATGTAAGTCGGAATAATTGTC
>JANPGE010000033.1:0-16374 GCA_031423805.1 Segetibacter sp.
TCACCATCTACAGGAAAATAAATTAGCTGACCAATCGGCATCCCTTTGTAAACTTTTACGGGTTGTTTTACAGAAATTTCTAAGGTCCAGTTGCCGCAGAAGCCCACATCTCCCTTACCTGCAGTAGCATGAATATCTATCCCAAGCCTGCCTGTACTTGATTTACCTTCAAGAAAGGGTACATGGGCGTGTGTTTCGGTGTATTCTTCTGTAACGCCCAGATAAAAAATATGAGGATACAATACAAAACCTTCATCAGGACTTTCGAAATGTTCTATTTGGTTGTGCTTTTTAGCATCAATAATGTGTTCTTTGTAAGTTGCGAGAAATTTGCCCAAATGCACATCGTAACTATTGCTGCCAAGACACTCACGGTCGTAAGGCTCAATTTTTATGGTTCCTTTTTCTATTTCCTGCAAAATGCGTTCGTCAGATAGTATCATTGGTATAGTAAATTAAGCTATGATAAGAATACTTTAAAGTGGAAAAATAATACTTTTCAATATTGAACGATAACTTTATTGTTTTTCAGCGAGTAATTTTTCATTCAAAGCCATTTTCAAAATCTACTTTCAGTGCCTCTTTTTCTTAGCAAAAATATAAACGATACTACCCGGCTTGCTATTTGGAAAATAGAAGAAACGGAGCAATTTTTTGACCTCGGTATTCCATTGCAAAGCGAAATCAGGCATCCACACAAAAGGTTGCAGCATTTGGCAGGTCGTTATTTGCTGCCCTTACTTTTCCCAGATTTCCCTAATCATGAAATTGAAATTGCAGATACTAGAAAGCCTTTTTTGGCTACGGAGCAATACCATTTCTCCATATCCCATTGTGATGATTTTGCTGCGGCTATTGTAAGCAGCCAATATAGAGTGGGTATAGATGTAGAAACTATAACTCAAAAGATACAGTTGATTAAGCATAAATTTTTGCATCAGGACGAGCAGGATTTTGTTCATAAGCACAGCGCTGATGATCAGATTATACTCTTAAGTATAGCCTGGAACGCCAAAGAAGCCATGTACAAATGGTATGGGCTGGGTCAGGTTGACTTTAGCGAAATGCTACGACTTGAACCTTTTGATTTAGGGAACGATGGAGTAATAAATGCAAAGTTTATAAACGAGCAATTTGAACAAGCTTTGCAAGTGCAGTACCAAATATTTAATCAATTGGTATTAGCCTGGATTGTGCAATAATCCGTTTTTTTGAAAATATTTATTTTTTATTACTAAGCGACCTTCTTTATATCTCAAATTTCACAAAATGAAAATTGTATCTTGCTTTCTTTCTCAAAAAAATGACAATGAAAATTACTATTAATACCATTGTTGATGATTTAGTAATAAACAGTAAGTTTATTACTGGACACACAAATTATGAATATGCAGTAAAAAGTTTGTATCCATTGATGGATAGATTGCCAATACAAAGAAATTTACAGAATCCATCATTTTATAGTCGTTTGCGATTGGATTTATTAAAGGGATGTGTAATGCCTCCAATTACATTGGCAATAATTTCCGATAAAAATATTCTACCAACTAAAATAATTGATGCGGAAAAGTATATTTCTGATCATATTAAAGATGCGTTTATTTTAGATGGTATACAGAGAATTAGCGCACTTTATAAGACTTATAAAGAACCAGAGATTGATAGGCAATTGGATTTAAGTAGACCGCTTTATGTTAATCTGCTAATTTGTAAGTCGATGGATAATTTATTGTATAGAATGATTACACTAAATAATGGGCAAAAGCCTATGTCTGCTAATCATCAAATAGAAATACTACTTGGTAATATTTATAGTTTCAATGAATTGGAAATAATTATTCAGACCGAAAAAGAAAGAGGTAAAAAAGGTAAGTATGAGCATGCTTTTGACAAATCAAATATTATTAAAGCGTACCTAGCATTTCTAGCAAATAGCACAGCAATTGATAATAAAAAAATAATCGATTCAAAAATGGATGAGCTAATTGCGAAGAAAATAATTGATTCGAAAATCACCGAAGAAGATATTGAGTTTAGTTCAGTAATTAGTCTTATTAATCGTTTTTCAAATTCTGATTATTTAAAAAAATGGTTTGAAAACGCCAACAATATCATTGGCTTTTCTGTAGGAATAAGGAAGTCATTTCAAGATATTAATTCTGTTGATGCAAATGGTTTTGAAAAGGCAATTGTGGAGTTTGAAAAAGCATTTAAAGCTTTGAATCTTTCAACAATAAAATTGAGTCGCGAAAGAAGAAACCTTACTGAATATTTTATAAAGCATTACAAAAGATTAGGTGCAAAAGAGGAATTGGATTTACTTGATGAATTAAATGAGAAAATGCTTTAGATAAATGGCAAATTTTTCTTATCACGAATGTATTGACAACAGGTTTTTGAGACATCTAAAGCCACAATTTAGTTTAATTACTACTCCAACAAACGAGGTTATTCTAATAAGGCTTCTTGTTGGAACTTTAAGAGTTACTAACTTATATAGCACAGATTCATTTGACCAACATGAAAATTATTCAATTTTAGGCAAGCCAACAAATTCACTAATTACGACAAAACCCATTACGAATTGTTTGTTTCCGGATTACAAAATTAATGACATCTGCACTTACATTGATAGAACTTCGCATGTTAATAGCGAGTTTTACTTACATTTATTAGAAGAGATTTCCTCTTATTTCTATAAAAAATCAAAATTTTCTCATACAATTTGTTTTGTGCATTTATATAGAGCTCTTGAATATATTTCTTATAGCTTCCCATTAATTTATGCTTCAATCTCAAGGGAATATTATGGGTCATTTAACAAATTGAAAAACTATTTTGATAAATCAAAATCTGAATTACTTTTTTTTGATGAATTTACAAAGAAACTTCTTGACATTGGTTTACTGGAAACTCCGTTAACATTCAACTTTAACTCGCTGTCGCCTATATTAAATCGGAATCATTTTCAAATAATAAAGCAAATTTTAACAGTCGAAAATATTGACAATGAAGTAGCAAATATTTCAATAACAACAACCTATCAACATTTGTTAAAACTTGCAATAGACTTACGAAATAGATATTTTCATTTTGCTGTAGGAGGACAACGTAATATCCGGTCGACAGATATTATTGAGAGTGATGTATTTTTTACATTAATTAATGAGGAATTGTTGAACTGGATTTCGATTATTTATTTTGAAATACTGGGTTCATCAATAGAAAAATAAACTGCTATGCAAGGCTGTACTTGATTTTTTATGAATTTCTTAAAGCTATTTACTTAAGATATACCAAAAAAAGTTTGTTTTAAAATCTTTGGTATTAATGAGGAATAACAACCTCGCCACTACAATCTTCATTTGCCTTCTACTACTTTTTTATACAAGTGCATATCAATTGCTTTTTCGCTTTTGGCTATAACTACGGTGGCTACTGTATTTCCAATAATATTGGTTAATGCCCTTGCTTCACTCATAAAGCGGTCAACACCAATCAACAAGGCCAAACCCTCTACCGGCAATACTTTCATGGCTGTGAGTGTGGATGTTAGTACAAGGAAACCGCTGCCCGTAATGCCGGCAGCACCTTTGCTGGTAATCATAAGAATACCTATGATTGACAACTGATGACCTATAGATAATGGTACATGATACACCTGTGCTATAAAAATAACACACAGACTTAGGTATATACTTGTTCCATCCAAATTAAAACTATAACCTGCCGGAACAATTAAGCCTACAACACTTTTTTCGCAACCTGCTTTTTCAAGCTTATCCATTATGTTTGGCAACACAACCTCACTGCTGCTGCTACCCAATACAATTAATAATTCTGCCTTTATGTAAATGAGCAATTTCCAAAGACTGAAATCATAAGCTTTTGCTATGAGATTGAGTAGTATGAAAATAAACAAAGCAGAAGTAATATAAAATGTACCAATCAGTTTGCCTAACAATGCCAGGCTTACTATACCAAATTTACCAATAGTATAAGCCATTCCCCCAAAAGCTCCAACAGGGCTAACTTTCATCACTATTTTAAGGACATTGAAAAGTGTTTTGTTGATTGTATTAAAAGTGGTTAGCAAGCTTTCTCCTTTGCTGCCCAAATGTTTTAAACCAATACTGAAAAGTATTCCGAAAAACAGCAGTTGTATAATGTCGCCTTTTGCAAATGCATCTACTACATTGGTTGGAACAATATGCAGGATAAACTCTGACCAACCGGGCAGTTGACTGGTTGCGGCAGCTTGCGCATCTGCCGCAGCAGTTATAGGTTGCTCAACACTTTCGCCGGGTTTTATTAGATTAGCTACTATCATGCCAATTGCCAAGGCAAGTGTTGTAACAATTTCAAAATACAGTAAACCTTTGCCACCAACCCGGCCTACTTTTTTTAAATCTCCTGCACCGGTAATACCTAAAACGATTGTAAGAAATATGACCGGTGCTATCACCATTCTGATCATATTGATAAACAAATCGCTGATAAGTTTTGCAATAGGGGCAAACGATGGAAAGATGAAACCAACTACAACGCCCAATACAATTCCAATAATGACCTGTACATAAAGCGATTTTAAATGTTTCATGAGATGGTTTGCAAATGAAGGATGAAAATAAGGTGGATTTAAGTAAAAAGATAAAATCGTTTTCCAAAAAGTTTGAATCTGCATTTTTAGGTTTGAGTAATTATTTAAGCAATGGAAAAACTATAGAAAAAGCCGAAAAGACGAAAAAATGTACAAGTGTGCGACGCCTGAAATGAACCACATAGTAGAAATGCTGGGAAAATAAAAAACCCATTTAAGTTTTTACAGCCAAATAATTTAAATGGTGATTTTAACTTTGCAAACATGAGTATTGTGTTTATTCTTATCTTGTAAGCCCTGTTTTAATAATTAGAAATGCAGGAAGATTAACAGAAGTACTGATGAGTATTAAATTATATCCCGGTCATCCATATCCGCTTGGTGCTACGTGGGACGGAAAGGGCGTAAACTTTGCGTTGTTTGCAGACAATGCTACCAAGGTAGAGTTGTGTCTGTTTGAGTCATTGGAAAACCCAAAGGAATCAAGGCATAAACTTATAGAGCGTACACATCAGGTGTGGCATACTTATATACCTAATTTAAAACCCGGGCAATTGTATGGTTACAGGGTTCATGGACCTTACAGGCCATTGAATGGGCATAGGTACAATCCGCACAAACTATTGATAGACCCTTATGCCAAAGCTATTGCAGGTTCTGTGCAATGGCATGATTCACTATTTGGTTATGATGTCAACCACCCTGACAAAGACCTTTCTTTTAGCAAATCTGATAGTGCGCCGTATGTACCAAAGTGTGTAGTAGTAGATACCAATTTTGATTGGGAAGGTGATGTGCAACCAAGAACGGCCTACCACAAAACGATTATTTATGAAACGCACATCAAAGGGTTCACACAAATGCACCCCGGCATTCCTAACGAGATAAAAGGAACCTATGCGGGTATTTCTCATCCTGTAACCATACAGTATTTAAAAGAGCTTGGGGTTACCGCTATTGAGTTAATGCCTGTTCATCATTTTATGATTGATAAGCATTTGGCAGATAAAGGTCTCGACAATTATTGGGGCTATAACTCTATCGGATACTTTGCGCCTGATGTTCGCTACTCCTCTGCAAACCCCGACGGCGGGCAGGTAAATGAGTTTAAGCAAATGGTAAAAACATTGCACAAGGCGGGTATAGAAGTGATATTAGATGTAGTATATAATCATACCGGCGAAGGCAGCGAACTGGGGCCAACCGTAAGTTTTAGAGGAATAGACAATGCATCTTATTACAGGTTGACCAATAACAAAAGGTCGTGTATAGATTATACGGGTACAGGCAATACGCTCAATGCTATGATGCCAAATGTATTGTGCCTTATCATGGATAGCCTGCGCTATTGGATACTGGAAATGCATGTTGATGGATTTAGGTTTGATCTTGCATCTACATTGGCCCGTGAACTGCACGAAGTGGATAGGCTGGGTTCTTTTTTCGATATTATTTATCAGGATCCTGTGATTAGTCAGGTTAAGCTGATTGCCGAGCCGTGGGATGTTGGTGAAGGAGGTTATCAGGTGGGCAAATTTCCACCGGGTTGGGGAGAGTGGAATGGAAAATTCAGAGATTGCATCCGTAACTATTGGCGTGGCGCTGATAGTATGTTGGGTGAGTTTGCACAGCGCTTTACCGGCAGCCCCGATTTATATCAAAATGATTTCAGAAGGCCAACAGCCAGTATCAATTTTGTTACTGCTCACGATGGGTTTTCCTTACATGACATGGTTACTTACAACCAGAAATATAATCTTGCAAATGGAGAAGATAACCGAGACGGTGAAAGCCATAACCTATCGTGGAACTGTAATGTGGAAGGCGAAACAGTTGATGCTGAAACCAATAAATTAAGAAATCAACAAAAGAGAAATTTCCTTACAACAATTTTACTCTCACAAGGCGTACCTATGATTGTAGCGGGTGATGAACTAAGCCGTACACAAAGGGGAAATAACAATGCCTATTGCCAGGACAATGAAATATCATGGATCAATTGGGAAAAGGCAGATGTGGCGTTACTTGACTTTACAAAAAAGCTGATTGCATTTAGAATGCAGCATCCTATTTTTCGTCGCAGGGGCTGGTTTCAGGGGCAGATGATACACAATACCGCCGCAGAAGATATTGCATGGTTTCAACCCGATGGTGCTGAAATGACAGAAGAAAACTGGCGCCATGATTATGCTAAGTCATTAGGCGTTTTTCTAAATGGTCAGGGGATAAAGTCAAGAGGCCCTAAAGGTGAGAAAGTATTGGATGATAGTTTTTATATCATTTTCAATGCTCATTTTGATAAACTGCGTTATACTATTCCTGTTGAGAAATATGGGCAGTTGTGGACTAAGGTGTTGGATACAGCAGAGAGTCTTATTGGCGAGGAAAAAGGTCAATTTGTTGCCGGAGAAATAATTATGGTACAAAGTCGTTCTGTTGTGGTATTGAAACAAATTGATAAATCTTATTGATTTCTTTTAAACAGCAATGGAAACTTTTTAACAGTTGTTAGTATTGTTAATCAAGGGTTGGAAATACACTAGTTAAAAGCATTAAAGTTGAAAAATTATACATCAAAAAATTCCGTCATTGCGAGCTAAGCGAAGCAATCTGATCACACAAAAAAATTAAACTCTTGAAAATTAAGCTGCAGAATGCTTCACATAGCTTCCCAATGTTCGCAATGACGAGCCAACCTTTGAGTTGGACTTAATTATTATTCAATATTTTTTAAAATATCCAATAAATGAAATTAGATAGAAGCGCAGGTATATTAATGCACATAACCTCATTGCCCTCACCATTTGGAATAGGTGATTTGGGTTCTGAAGCGCAATTGTTTGCAGATTTTTTACAACGTTCCAATCAAACATACTGGCAGATTTTACCACTTAGCCCTACTGAACAAGGTCAGGGTAACTCACCTTATAGTGCTATTAGTAGCAGGGCTGGTAATACTTTATTGATCAGTCCCGAACTTTTAGCTGCAGATGGTTGGCTGCCACAACTAGATTTATCAAAATATTATTTACCGAAGGCTGATAAAGCGGATTTTAAAAATGCTGAAAAGGTTAAAGAACAGTTGTTTGAAATAGCATGGGCAACTTTTCAAAATAGTAAGGATAGTGTGCAGCAAAGTGCATTTGAGGCTTTTTGTGTAAAAGAAAATGCATGGCTATTGGATTTTGCATTCTACACTTTGCTTAAGGATATACATGATGGTAAGCCTTGGTTTGAATGGGAGAGTGGTTATAAAAATCGGGAAGAAAATTTATTAAGCAAACTTGAAATTTCTCATGCACAAGAATTGCAAAAGACAAAGTGGTTGCAATTTGTTTTTTCAATACAATGGCAAAAATTAAAGAAATATTGTAACGGAAAAGGCATTTCTTTTTTTGGCGACCTGCCTTTTTATACCAGTTATGATTCTGTAGATGTATGGAGCAACAGAACATTGTTTAAATTGGACAATGATGGTCAGGCAATTGGAGTAGCAGGTGTACCCCCTGATGCATTTAGCAGCGATGGACAGTTGTGGGGCATGCCGGTTTTTGTTTGGGAAATTCACAAACAGCAAAATTATAGTTGGTGGATAGATAGATTGAAAAAGAACATGGAACATTTTGATTTGCTTCGCCTTGATCATTTCAGGGCATTTGCTGATTATTGGGAAGTGCCTGCAGCGGCTGAAACGGCAAAAAGCGGCGAATGGAAATTAGGACCTAAATCTGACTTTTTTCATGCAGTGAAAAGTGCATTGCCTACTTTACCTTTTATTGCTGAAGACCTTGGCGATATTGATGAGCCGGTATATGAATTGCGGGATGAATTTCAATTTGCGGGAATGAAGGTTTTGCAATTTGCTTTTGGTCATGAAATGCCAATATCTCCACATATACCGCACAATTTTACCAAAAACTTTGTTGTGTACACAGGCACACATGACAATAACACTATTCTTGGTTGGTACAGGCATGAAGCCATTAATCACCATCATCAACTCAATCATTATACAGGTCTGCAAATTGATGAAACTAACATACACCTCATCATGTGTAGAATGGCTTATGCTTCTGTAGCAGACATTGCTATTTTACCCGTGCAGGATGTATTGGGGTTAGATGAAAATGCACGGATGAACATACCTGCATCTCCTGATAATAATTGGTTGTGGCGATTGTTGCCTGATCAATTAAATCATGGTATTGAAAATATGCTTTCTGATTGGACATGGCTTTATAATAGAAGGACTAGTGAACAATGAACAGTGAACAATGTACAATGAAGGAAGTAGTTGAAAAATCTTTATTCTAAAATTTTGAACTCGGCTTTGTGCATGTTGCCCGTTAGACGAAACTGAAGCCTAGTAGAATTATTAAAGTCCATTGTTATCCCCTCATCCGATAACTGAAGTTGAGAAATGTGGCTACGCCCCATAGGGACTGATATTTTTCATAAGCTAAACTTATAACATTCTGCCTGAACTGAAACTAAATAATGAATAAAGGTTGAGGCAATATGCAAGCCCAATAATGCCAATTTAGTGTTGTGCGTTGTTTTATCTTCTTAGTGATATGTCCATTCAAATTTTGCTGACTTTTGAAAATCATCATAGTAAAGAACGTATGCGTTGTGATTAAACCTGCGATACCAAAATAAAAATTCATCGTTGCCATCATTATCAAAGTCACCATGCTCTAAATAAGTTAGTTCATCTCGGAGAAATGTTAGTTCATTTTGACTATTAATACAGCATGTTATTCTCAATCCGTCAAGTTGCATATCTTCTCTTGAACACCACGGATTATAAGGATACCAACCCCTAGAAATAAGCGCCGAAGGGATTATACAGCGAATTATCTTGTTTTGCTTTGTATCAATATAAGCATGTTGCCACTCTATCTTTATATGCGCTGTATCAAAAGCGGGAGAATGTAAAGTGTCTTTACAAAATCGCTGTAATGTCTCTAATGAAACATCTTTACAGAAAATGGAGAACTGTTTTGTTATGTACGGAATAAAGTTGTCCTTAATTAATTGAATATCTTTCTTTGTCGGAGAATACTTTTTTATAGTTACGTTTCTATGGTACAATCTGTTGTTTGTCAAAAAAATTGCTTTTGAAAATACTGGAATTTTGTTATCTTCTGCTATTAGCAATTTATTTAAGCGACTTTCAATCTTCACTCGAGGTTTCGGTAAATAATATACATCTCTTCGAGTGAAATAATAAATTGTGTCAACCTTGCGAAAACCATATATCTTGACTCCCTTAAACCCATTTGTCACTATGTAAAAGCTATCTTTTTTGTTGTAAAAAAGGCTGTCGTTATAGTCGAAACACTCATTCTCCCTCCATAAACTATCTTTCTTTTTAAACAAGCTCGTAATCTCATGACGTTTAATAACCTCTGGTTTTTGGTCGTAAAGACTAAACCTCGGAACTACTTCATAAATACTAATCTCGTAAGGCTGTTGAGCAATATCCTCTTTGTAAATCAATATCATAAAGAAAAACAAAACTCTTTTCATGAAAGTGGTTTGTTTGTGAAATAAATAAAGCACAACATTTACCTCCAACTCCTCTACTAATGCATCCCCGGAAATAAAGGTCTTGCAACTTCTCTGAAAGGCCATGGAACCAATGCAACTATTACAACAAGTGCAATAAAATATAGCCAGAAAGAACGTGAGTGTTTTGCTTTATCGTTTATTGCTTTTCTAAAAGTTCCTCGTCCTATGGTAATAAGGATAATACCTATTAACATGCCGGTAATGTGTTCTACTGCCCAAAAGCGATAAATAGGATCTTTCATAACAGCAGACATACCCATTGATTTAATATTTTCTAATCCCCACGGACCTGCAACCCACTGATACAACCCAACCAACAACATTGTGTGTGCTGTAATCATTAGAAATAAACCAATTTTTTTATCACCTGCGGTAAATGGTTTGTTCCCCATCATTCCAGTAAAGGATTTATAAATAGCCACTAATAAAAGAATAATAAGTATCCAACGACCAAAGTTGTGCAAGTGTAAAAGTCCGTTATACATGATGTTTATAGATTTGGAGGCAAAAGTAAGCAGAGAAGCAGTAAGTTTCAAGTAATTTTAAATTTGATTTCTATTCGTTGTCTCTTTGTTTTCTTTGTTCCTTTGTGTGAAATAACAAACGTCATGTACTTTTACACAATGAAAAAATGGTGTAGTATTTTTCTCTTATTTTTTTTCCTGGCCTGTGGAAGCAACGATAACAAAGTGGATACGGCTGAAACTGCCAAAGCAGCAATTGTAAAAGACTTAACCGAAAAAGTAAAGCAAAATCCTGATAGTGTTGTATTGCGTATGCGACTGATAAACTCATTAGATAGCTTAAGACAATACAGCACTGCAATAAAAAATATTGATAGCCTTTTGGTAAAAGATAGCATGAACCAAGGGTTGTGGGTTACCAAAGCTCATTTGGAAGAAAGCAACAAAGACACAAGCAATGCAATTATAAGCTATGAAAGAGCTATTCGTATTTATCCCTCCTTAGAAGCACAGTTATATCTTGCCAACCTCTTTGCAGAAACCAAAAATCCTAAAGCGCTTTTACTGTGTACCAATGTTCTCAAGATGGGGCAAGGCCGGGAAACAGATGCCAATTGTAGTTTCATAGCTGCAGTGTATTTTTCAAGAATAGGAAATACTACAAAGGCTTTGGAAGGATTTGACAAAGCAATTGCAGACAATTATACCGTGATAGAAGCCTATTTGGAGAAGGGTTTTATTTATTACGATAGAAAGGATTTTACAACTGCACTCAAAGTATTTGAAACTGCGCAAAAGGTAAGTGCAACCAATGCCGATGTGTATTATTGGATTGCAAAATGCTATGAACAAATGGGCAATAAACAGGAAGCATTAATAAACTTTCAACGTGCTGTAGGATTAGATAAGAATTTGGTCGAAGCTAAGGAGGGAGTGGAGCGGCTTTCCAAAAGTTGATTAATATCATTTCATTTAAAAGTAAAAATGATACCCGTTTACAACATTGGCGACTTTTTTGAAACACCGGTTTCCGGAAAGAACTTTCATATCAACAGGTTAGAGGAAATCAATCCTTTACCACTAAGAATAAAAAGCCCACATAAACATAATTTCCACGAAATATTTTTCCTGACCGAAGGTGAGTTTCAACATAATGTAGATATACATCAATATAACATTAAGGGAAACCAGTTATTTTTTATTGTTATGGGGCAACTACATATTTGGGCCAAAAATTTATCACCTGCTATTAAGGGATATAGGTTAATGTTCAATGATGCAGTTTTTAGCAGTATTACTACTTCTAACCAAATTGTGTTTGAGCTTTTGTATAACAAAAGCCTTATTGAGCACCCGCTAATTGATTTGAATGATAGTGAAAATAGCTCTATCCTTTTTTATAGTGAACAACTAATAAAGGAGTATGAAACTGCTATCCCAAATGTAACTACCTTAAATGCATTATTATTTTTATTTTTAAATGAAATTTGTAAGGAAGTGAGTTCATCAGCATTTCAGCAAAAGCAGCGGAACAGCATGAATATCTTTATACAGTTTAATAAACTACTTTCAGACAATCTTACGGATCATAAAGGCATAGATTTTTATGCTGAAAATTTAGCTATCTCAAGTGTAAAGCTAAACAAAGTAATAAAGGAATGTTCGTTAATGCCCTTTACAAAATTTGTAATCACAAAGCTATTATCAGAAGCAAAATTACTATTGGTAACTACTGACCTTTCGGTAAATGAAATATCTTATAAATTGGGTTATTTGGATACTTCGTATTTTATCAGGTCATTCAAAAAGTCTGAAAAAACAACTCCAAATAATTTCAGGAAATACTTTGAAAAATAGGCATTGTTAATATTTACTTTTCTTTGAAACAGTCCTATTCTTTTGCAAAAAAGTCCTATAAACGACATTGAAATATGCTTAAAATTGCAAAAACTTAATACGTTATGTTCAAGTATTTTTTTCAAACAATTGTTTTAGCA
This sequence comes from Segetibacter sp., assembly GCA_031423805.1. GTDB lineage: Bacteria > Bacteroidota > Bacteroidia > Chitinophagales > Chitinophagaceae > Segetibacter. The sequence continues at coordinate 12,636 of JANPGE010000033.1, forward strand.
TTTTTAGCCTTTTCGTTTAATGCAAAAGCATGTCCCGGCAACCCCGGTTCGGTAGAAAAAGTTGTATGTCTTGCAGATTCATTTAAGAACACATTGACTGCTTCGCAACTTACAACGTTACAACTTCCTTATGCCTACAGTAGTTGCCAGACATGGTCAAACCTACCAGTCACATTTCAGGCACGATTGGGGCTAAAGTTTGCCAATCTTACAACTGTTCAAGTAAACATTGTAAAGTTATTGTTGCAGGAGGTATCTGGTAAAACGATAAATGAAGGCTACGATGAAATGAACCAACTATGGCTTGCCGATGACTACTTAGCAGCTAATGGTGGCGGTTCGTCTTATGGTGCAGGTTTGTATTACATTTGTTTTATAGGCACGCCAACATTAACCGGTGCTTTTGAAATTCAATCAGGAGGGCATCATTTAGCCATAGCCAATACTTATAACAACGGGGTAATGGTTGGCGCTACACCACATTTTGAAGCAACAGAACCACTAACCTTCACCACAGGTGGAAATACGTATTCGCCTATAACACAGGAAAAAAATGCTTTGGCTGCAATGTTTTCGGGATTAACCACTACAGAACTGGCAACAGCAAAACTCTCAACAACATTTACTGATATATTATTGGGTGCAAAAAACAATGGCAGTGCAAAAGATTGGTTATTTCCAACTACAAAGCTTGGATTGAGGGTAGGCACCCTTTCTCCTGCAAATAAGCAATTGGTAATGGCAGCCATTAAAACTTATGTACTGGATATAGACAGTGTAAATTCTACTGCAATTTTGGCTCAATATTTAAATCAATTAGATTCTACGTATATAGCTTATTCTGGCACAAGTGCATTAAACACCAAAAACGATTATGTACGTATTGATGGTCCCGGAGTTTGGATAGAATTTACAGTGCAGGGAGGAATTATTTTTTCAGGCGTACATTATCATTCTATCTGGAGAGACCACAAAAGGGATTATGGTGGAACAGGAAGTACAAATCCCATTTATGTATTGCCGGTTGGAAGCGATACATTGGTTAGTTTACCTATTAGTATTGAATCTACTTATGTTTACAAAAACACAGATAATTCTGTTACTATAAAATGGAAAACCGGTTATGAAATCAATCTGAATAAATTTGAGATAGAGTATAGTACCGATGGTAAAAGTTTTTCACAAATAGGAAGTATGGTTTCCAGAAATAGCCTGCAGGGCAACGATTATAAATTCATTCATTCTAACCCCATTAAAGGATACAATTATTATCGTTTAAAAAGTGTAGATAATGATGGTAAAGTTCAGTACAGCAAAGTCTTTTCTATTGTTATAGATAAAAAAGTAAGTGCCGCAGTTTATCCCAATCCTGCCTCTGAATGCCTGAACATCAGGCAAAATTTGTCAGGAGATAAAATAGCACTTCAGCTTGTTTCATCAAGCGGAAAGATTGTTTATAATAGTTCAGTCAGCAACAACTATGTATTGCAGGCAGATATTCGTAATCTGCCCCGTGGCACCTATGTAGCAATGATAAATAACGGCAGTGAAAGCGTAAATACTACTTTTATTAAGCAGTAATTATTTCAGTTAATTAGTGAAATGAATATAAGGTTTGCGATTGTTTTTTTTCTGATAAATGTTTGCTATTTCAATATACTTCAGGCACATCCTATGCCTAATTCTATTGTGCAGATTGAAGTTCAGGATGGGCGGTTTCTGTTTAATTTAAAGCTGCCAATTTCAGAACTTGAATTGGCATTTGGAAAAGACTTGAGTACTAATACCAGAGAATCGTTTTTTAAATACAAACCTGAATTACAGCAATACCTTTTACAACATATCAGGTTATATGATGAATCAAAACATCAGCTAAGTAGCAAAATAGTATCAATGTCTATTGATTCTACTACAACAGAATTAAATGGAAAATACAACGAAGTACAAGCTGTTCTTGAGTTTGAAAATAAGCAACCACTTAATCAAAGTTCACAGTTTGTATTGTTATACGATGCCATTATTCATCAGGTAGTAACCCATTCTGCCATAGTATCGGTAACACAGGATTGGCAAAATGGAATTATTCATAACAATGAGAAGCAAATAGGCATCATTAGCATTGACACAAAAAGCAACTCAATGCAATCTTTTATTATTAACCTTGAAAAGGGTAGTGATATCAATGGGTTTAGAAAAATATTCTGGTTAGGCATGTCTCATATTGCCAAGGGAACAGATCATTTGCTTTTCCTTTTTGTTTTATTACTGCCCGCCTCATTGATTGCTGTAAAAAATCGCTGGGCAAATGTTGGGTCAAAAAAATATGCTTTTATCCGGCTGTTAAAAATTGTAACGGCATTTACAATCGGGCATTCTTTAACGTTGATTATTGGTGCCTTAGATATATTGCAAATCCCTGCAAAGCCTGTTGAAGTTATTATAGCTGTATCCATTGTAGTTACTGCAGTTCATTGTATAAAGCCAATATTTTATGGTAAAGAAATCTTTATAGCAGCAGGCTTTGGCTTAATACATGGGTTGGCCTTTGCTACGGTTTTGTCTGTCCTTCATTTGCAAACAAGGCAACTTTTAATAAGTATACTTGGATTCAATCTTGGAATAGAGTCTATGCAATTGATTGTAGTCATAATTATGTTTCCAATTTTATTTTGGTTGAGTTACAAAAAACATTACAAATATTTTAAAAATGTCGGTTCAATAGCTGCTATATTATTATCAGTTTACTGGATATTTGAGCGGCTTAGTTAGAAGATGAATATTAACTGTATTGTTTTTATTAGCAAAGTGATTGTTAGAAAACGTTGTAATTATGTTTATATTATAGTAATAAAACATCGGGGAAAAGTCAACAAAATAATCCAATGAAATGAGTAAATTGCATGTTGTTAAATTTATTTGATAATAAAATTATATGTAATTGTATATTGTTCAATATAATTTTTTAAACAAGACAGCGATAAAGACTAAGAAAGTATCATTTTGCTATTGTTTAGGGCTTTTTATAAAGTTTTGATTAAATTTCCATATATCAATTGATAACCAATTATTACTGATACCAAAAATCAGAATAGTTTATTGTTTTAACAATCATCAATTCATATTTAAAAATGAAGTCTTTGTACTATTTGCGTTTTTGCTTCATCTTTATCTTGTCTTGCATTAATTATTTTGGAGCATCCGCTCAAAATTGCCCGCCCAATATAGATTTTGAATTTGGGGATTGGACAAATTGGCAACTATATGCAGGAAGTGTGGCGGTTTCCGGAGGAAATAATGTAATTACCGTAGCGCCATCTGCTCCTTTAGCTGGCCGGCATACGATTATAACTGCTGCAACAGCACCAGCCTTAGATCCTTATGGTAATTTCCCAGTCTTGTGTCCAAATGGGAGTGGAACTTCCGTAAAGTTAGGCAACAGAAACGTTAATGCACAGGCAGAAAGAATTTCATACACATTTACAGTTCCTTCTACACCTAATCAATACAGTATTGTTTATCAATATGCCGTCGTGTTTCAGGATCCCGGTCACCTTGATAATGAACAACCACGCTTTACTGCCAAGGTGTTTGATGTTGCAGCAAATACTTACATACCATGTGCCTCTTTTGAGTATATTTCCACAAGTAGCCTTCCAGGTTTTCTTCCGGGAAATGTGGTAAGGCCACAGGACACTAATGTGCTCTATAAACCCTGGGTTCCTGTAACCATAAATTTGGG
>JANPGE010000034.1:0-6922 GCA_031423805.1 Segetibacter sp.
ATTGTGAATAGAGATGATTTAGATTCAGGCGAAGAAGTAATATTTCAATAATTTGAAAATAAGAATGAGGCTGCACAACAAAGTGAATAAAGAAAACTTAAACTTTTCAAAAATTGTGTTCTCTAAGAGTACTACTTTAAAACACACGATATTTTTTTTAATGAAGATCTTTCCTAAATTATTGAATCTGAATGATTAACAATTACAGATGAAGCCAACCAAATAAATCAAAATATTATTGAGGGATATTTACAACAATATTACATTGCAATTGCCTATACCCAAGATGAGCAAATTCCGCTCAAAATCTACAACTACTCCTTTTACGCTCAATTTAAAATATTCAGTTCAACATAATTATCTCCTGCTGGCAATTAACAAATTGAGATCCGTATATTTTAAATCAAATCGCTGACTTAAGTAAAAATTTGTAAGATGCCCTTTGTATAAATAAATTCCATTTCTAAGGTTAAAGTCGTGCCATACCATTTGCTCCATGCCTCCTTCCTCACTTACATTTAATAAAAGCGGCATTAGTACATTACTAATAGCCTGGCTGGCCGTACGTGCAAAACCACTTGCTATATTGGGAACACAGTAATGGATGACCCCATGCTTAACAAAAGTTGGTCTTTGGTGACTTGTAATTTCACTGGTTTCAAATACACCGCCACGGTCTATGCTTACATCTATTATCACACTGCCGGGTCTCATGGCAGCAACCATTTCTTCGGTAACCAAAACGGGTGTGCGGCCAAATTCGCTACTTAATGCACCAACTGCAACTTCGCAGGTTTTAAGTTGTTTAGCTAGTATTTTGGGTTCTATTACACTTGTCCAAACTCTTATACCCAGGTTGTTTTGGAGTCTTTTTAATCTATAAACATTATTGTCAAAAACCTTAACAGATGCACCTAATGCCAATGCTGTACGGGTTGCAAATTCCCCTACTACCCCAGCTCCTATTATAATTACCTTACTAGGTGGTATACCACTAATACCCCCGAGCAAAATGCCCTTTCCATGATTAGCGCTTCCCATATATTGACCAGCTATAAGCATTATAGCACCCCCCGCTATTTCACTCATACTTCGTACTATAGGGTATGTGCCACTATCATCTTTAAGGTTTTCAAAACTTAGTGCAGTGATTCTTTTTTCCATCATTTTCTCCAGAAATTCACCTTTCATTGCAGACAGGTGAATAGGCGATATAATGGTTTGCCCTTCTTGCAATAAAACCAGATCTTCCTGAACAACAGGTGCACTTTTTACAAGTATTGGCGATTTAAATACATTTTCCCTTTCCATTTCAATTCTTGCACCGGCTTCGCTGTAATCCCTATCGCTATAATTACTTCCTTCACCGGCCTTACTTTCAATTACAACTTTATGACCATTATTTATTAATACATGAACACCCTCGGGGGTTAAAGCAATCCTGTTTTCCTGAAAAGCAGTTTCTTTAGGAATTCCTATGTGCAATTGGGTTCCTTCTGGTTTTATGTCCAGCGTTTCTTCTAGTGTTTCATATTTAAAGGAGGTGCTAATAATGGGCTTTACAGATGACATTTATATAAAGAATTAATTTTAGAAATAGTATTTTGTTATTTTAAATAATAATAAAGCTATGTTGTTTTATGGAAAGTTAAATGCGTAAATTATATTTATATATGGGCCAGATTAAAAAAAATAGTTTATTATTTTTTTGTTAAGAATTAATTTGTTTACCCTACATTTGAAAAATTCAATAACCTTAGTTTTGAACCTGATTTGCCATTAAACAGTAATGCTCTTAGATTATATAGCCCGATATTATAAATTTTTATGGCTAGCCCTCATTGCTATTTCTTTCATAAAAATACTTTTATCCTATTCCTTCAATGAAAAAATAAGGGGGATTCATAGCATATTGTTTGCTCTTTTTAAATGGTATGGAATAGAGGAGCAGGAAATGGAAGACTACGAACCCAACCGTATTATTATGCGATTTCACAACATCATCACCTTACTTATTTATTTCACCATTACTCTTTTGATTGTTGCAATTTCTCTGGCAAAAATATTTCCACATTAAATATTTTATGCGGTAACTACTACCCTATAGTTATTTTTGCAACAAACAGTTCTATTTATAATGTCAATAGTAGTAGAAGATCTTGTAAAAAATTATGGAATACAAAAAGCCGTAAATTCTATTTCATTTTCAATTAAAAAAGGAGAAATAACCGGTTTTCTGGGACCAAATGGAGCGGGAAAATCTACCACTATGAAGATGATTACCGGTTATCTTCGCCCAGATAAAGGAACTATAAAAGTCTGTGGAATAGATGTTTGTGCAAATACAATAACCGCTAAACGAAAAATTGGCTATTTACCTGAAGCCAATCCTTTATATACAGATATGTATATAAAAGAATACCTCTCTTTTATTGGTGGTATTCATAAAATACCCAATAAATCAAAAAGAATAAATGAGGTTATTGAATTGACGGGCTTAGGTGTTGAACAACACAAAAAAATTAGCCAGCTTTCTAAGGGTTATAAACAAAGAACAGGTCTTGCTGCAAGCCTAATTCACCAACCCGAAGTTTTAATACTGGATGAACCTACAACAGGTCTTGATCCAAATCAAATAATAGAAATCAGAAATGTAATTAAAGCACAAGGTGCTAACAAAACCATCTTATTTTCATCACATATTTTACAGGAAGTACAGGCTATATGCGACCGGGTCATTATCATACATAAAGGCATATTGGTAGCAGATGATAAGCTTCTTGCACTTCAGCAAAGGAGCAGTTCTAACTTGGTGAAAGTAACATTTGGTGAAATCCATGAACCAAAATTACTTCAGGGTTTAGCTGATGTTATAAAGATTAATGTTTTGGATAATTATTCCTACCAAATTGAAACTGCAAATGAAAATAGCATTAAGAAACAGTTACTTGAACTAAGTTTGAAACACCACCTTAATATTGTTTCTTTGCAAACCGAAGGGAGTAGTCTTGAAGAAATTTTCAGAAAACTTACCGGAGCTGCTATTTAATTTTTAAAAAAGCTTAGGATAAAAGTTGTAAAAAGAATTAATGTTTGGTTTGCCAATGAAACTAACATTTTATAACACAAAATATTAAACCCGAATTATGAGTTACATTTCAGACATTCATGCCAGACAAATTTTGGACAGCAGAGGCAATCCTACTGTAGAAGTAGATGTTATAACAGACAATGGCATAATAGGCCGTGCAGCCGTACCTAGTGGTGCCTCTACCGGTATACATGAAGCCGTAGAATTAAGAGACAATGACAAAAATATTTATGTTGGAAAGGGTGTATTAAATGCTGTTAAAAATGTAAATGATATAATTGCCGACCCCTTGCTTGGTTGGCCTGTAAATGATCAAACTGGTATAGATAAACAACTGATCGAACTAGATGGAACTGATAATAAAAGCAATCTGGGAGCTAATGCCATGTTGGCTGTTAGTATGGCTGTAGCCAAAGCTGCAGCGCAGGAAAGCAATTTGCCTCTTTTTAAATATATTGGTGGTGTTAACAGTACCGTTTTACCAATTCCGTTAATGAATATTCTAAATGGGGGTGCTCATGCCGATAATAAAATTGATTATCAGGAATTTATGATTGTTCCGGTGGGAGCAGAAACGTTTAGCGAAGGTCTTAGATGGGGAGTAGAAATTTTTCATCATCTTAAGACTGTACTTAAAAAGAAGGGCTACAGTACCAATGTTGGTGATGAAGGTGGTTTTGCTCCAAATATTCAAAGCAATGAAGAGGCAATTGAAACAGTACTAATGGCTATAGAGGCTGCAGGATATAAGCCAGGCGAACAGATAGGTATAGCATTGGACGCTGCTACAAGTGAAATGTGGAAAGCTGATGAAAATGTTTATCATTTTCATAAAAGCAACGGGAAAAAATACAGCATAGATGAAATGGTAAATTACTGGGTAGAGTGGGCTAATAAATATCCGATTATAAGTATAGAGGACGGTATGGCAGAAGAAGATTGGGATGGCTGGAAAAAATTAACAGATGCTTTGGGGAAAAAAGTTCAGCTAGTAGGGGATGATCTATTTGTAACCAATACCAAAATCCTGCAAAGAGGAATTGATACAGGTGTAGCAAATAGTATTTTAATTAAGGTGAATCAAATAGGCACATTAACAGAAACTATCAATGCGGTTCAATTGGCACAAATGAACAATTATACAACCATAATGAGTCATAGAAGTGGGGAAACAGAAGATACAACTATTGCAGATTTAGCTGTAGCTCTTAATTGTGGACAAATTAAAACCGGCAGTGCAAGCCGAACAGATCGTATGGCTAAATACAACCAATTAATACGAATAGAAGAAATGCTTGGTGAAAATGCTATTTATCCTAAAGGGAGGTTTAAGTTTATTAAATAATTACAAACCTAATATCTTAATAATATTTTAATTTTCACAAACACCAACATCGGCATTATGGTTATAAATTGTGGATTATTGTTGCAGCATAAAGATTAATTTTACCTTTCTATCAAATGCAAATGAAAAAGTTTTCAGGTATTTGGAATGTAATCCAGAATAAATACCTATTATCTATAATAGTTTTTGTTGTATGGATTATTTTTTTTGATAGAAATGATTTGTTTACGCAATATGAGAGAAAACAAGAATTAAAAAAATTGCAAACAAGTGCTGATTTTTATGAAAAAGAAATAGCAGGAACCCGAAAAAGTTTAACAGAACTTAATAATGATCCGGCAGTTTTAGAAAAGATGGCAAGGGAGAATTTTTATCTCAAAAAGAGTGAAGAAGAAATTTTTATTATCATGGATAGTACCGTACAAAAAAAATAGGTTTTCCGCAATAATACAATGGTTCAGGCGTTTTTAATGTCAGGACTAATTATAAACCCGGATAAATATGTTAAGCATGATTAATTACACAACAGAAGATTTGATGAAATACCTGTACAAAGAAACTACAGGGGAGAAGAGTAAGGCTATCGAAAATGCGATTCAATCAGATTGGCATCTTCGGGATGAATACAATGCACTTAAGGAATCTATGCAGCAATTGGATAGTATTTTAGAAAGCCCAAGACCTCAATCAATAATGGCGATTCTAAATTATGCAAAAAAAACTGCTGAGGTTGTATAATCATAATACAGCTTTTAATACCTCATATTTAACCCGTATCTTACATTTTAGTTTATGACTAAGAAAGAAAGATACGGGTTTGTTATTCAATACTTTAGCGAGCATGCCCCCAATCCGGAAACGGAGCTAACTTATGAAAATCCATATCAATTATTAATAGCTGTCATCTTATCAGCACAATGTACTGACAAGCGGGTTAATATGACCACTCCGGCTATTTTTCATAAATATCCAACAGTTAAGAAACTTGCTTTAGCCCATTATGAAGATGTATTTGAATTAATAAAGAGTATTTCATATCCGGGCAATAAAACCCGACATCTTTTGGGGATGGCCCAGATGGTAGTTGAAAAATTTAATGAACAAATACCACTCACCGTAACAGAATTGATTCAATTACCGGGTGTAGGACGAAAAACCGCTAATGTTATAACATCTGTAATAGATAATCAGCCCAATATGGCCGTGGATACACACGTTTTTAGAGTATCTGCACGTTTAGGGTTAACAACCAACGCCAAAACACCAAATGCTGCGGAGAAACAACTTATTAAGTACTTTCCAAAGGACATCATTCATAAAGCACATCATTGGCTTATATTGCATGGACGGTATATATGTGTAGCAAGAAATCCAAAATGCAGCGAATGTGGCCTTAAAATTGTCTGCAAATTCTATAATTCTTTAAATAAATTGTAGAAGAAAGACAAAAAAGTCTTAATTTTTCGTTTTTTTGTGAATCTGTTTGAAACCCATTTTTATGAAGTTAGGGAAACTGTTTTTGACTTTACTGATTTGCGCAGCTATTTCCTTCAAGGGTAATGCTCAATATTATTATTATAACGATGGTTATTATGATGCTGATGTAGTATATGAGTTTGGAGGAGGTGTTGGCATAATGAACACAATTTGTGATGTTGGCGGGCCAAATTCCGATACCAAGTTTTATATCAATGAAGTAAGGGCCAAAAACTATAAATTGGCAGCTAATATCTATATGGGTATTATGTATCAGAACTTTATTGGAGTAAAACTTGAAGGCACATGGGGTTCTGTAGAGGCTCGGGATCAGGATATAACTTCATCTTCTTCTCTTAATCTTGTTACCAAAAGAAACCGAAATCTTGCATTTAGAAGTAAGGTAAATGAAATATCACTTATGGCTGAATTTCATCCCTTGAATTTAAAATACTATGATGATGGCGCTCCGTTACTTTCACCCTATATATTAGCGGGTGTTGGTTATTTTTGGTTCAATCCGCAGGTAGAAATTGGTAATCGCAGAATAGATTTACAACCTTTACGTACAGAAGGTCAGGGATTTGATGAATATCCTGATCGTCAACCTTACAAACTTTCATCTGTTAATGTACCTATGGGAGTTGGAATCAGGTATGAATTATCTCCATTGTTTAATATAAGATTAGAGTACCTGCACCGCATTTTGTTCACAGATTATCTTGATGATGCCAGTAACAGATATTATGTAGATCCCAATCTATTTATTAAATACTTATCAGTAAAAGATGCAGCTTATGCCAAAGCATTGTCTAATCCAAGTAAAAACGGTAAAGTACCCGCAAGAAGGGGCAATCCTGACGACAACGATACTTACATGTCTATTAACTTAAAATTTGGAATTGTTTTAGGCCGTCAGCCACGATATTAATGGTATAATTTTTTATACCCAAAAAAGAGGCTGTCTCAAAAGGGCAGCCTCTTTTATTTTCACATTGTGTGGAAAAAAG
>JANPGE010000035.1:0-25849 GCA_031423805.1 Segetibacter sp.
ATGCCTGTACTACGTACATAACTAACATCAGTCGCATTAATGCCCTCTCCAAATTTATCTATGATAGTATTAGTGGCATCCAACAATGCAACTCCGTCATTGCCATTAAAGTTAATTACAGCATTTGCAGTCTCATTAGCACTTGCTGCTGTCAGGTAAGGCACCTCTGTACCGTTGCTCGTAGTGCCTATTAGTACAGAACCTTTGGCAGGAATAGTAACTGTTAAATTATAAGTATTAGTGGCAGCACCTGTAAAAGTTATATTACCCGCTGAACCTGTTATTGCCCAAAGTGCAAGCTTCAGTTGAGGTGAAGCTGTATTGACAGCACTATTACCAAGATTGGTCAATTCTATCCATTTGTTGGTGCCTGTACCTTCATAGTATTGCGATATTACTATTTGAGCTTTTAAATTTAATGGAAGACAAAGTAAAAAAGCAAGTACCATTTTACACATAAAAATTGTTAGATTTTTTTTCATACACACGTTTTGCTTAAAAATAAAATTTTGGAAACAAGCAATCTAGTTCATATAACTGATTGTAAATCAATAACCAAGATAATTTTCGAAAACTGCAAAAATTGGATGATAAATTTTGTTTTTACTATTTATTCAATGGTCTGTACACGAATTTTTCAATTTATTTGAATAATAATTCATCTCTAAAACAAAAAAAGCTGCTTCATAACGAAACAGCTTTTAATTATTTATTGATTAAATTATTAATGATTCTTGATTTTGGTCTTATCCTCCTTCATCTTTACTTTAATATTATCATCCTTATATTTATATTTATCATCCTTAATTTTTTCTTTGGAATTTCCCATATCTGCAATGGTATCTTCCATAGCAGTTTCCTGTGGCATCAACATTGATTCATTTATTGTATACTCCCCATCCGTACTTCTGTTTAATGCCTTATTCACCAATCTACCCTTTGTATCAAAGGTATCATTGGTAGAAGGATCTATATAAAAAACAACAGGTTCCTTGGTTACTTCATTCACAATAAATTGTGTAATAGTATCTACACGCAATCGAATTTTTTTACCCGTATTCAGATCAATGTAATCAGTAGAAGAGTTAATCTTTATAACAGGTCTTTTAACTGTATTTTCAGACGTTGTTGTTGTTGTTGTTGTAGATGGTGTCAAGGTTGTTGTATCTGTTATTTGTGATTCATTGGCACTGTTTGAACAGGATATAAACGAGAAAACACTAAAAATTCCAAACAAAGCATAAATTACTTTTTTCATAATTATTATTTTTATTCAGAGTATTAAATTATCATGCCATAACTTTTAAAAAGTTTAATAACAATTAAAGAAGTTGGGGGTTTCTAAATCAAAAAAAATGGCAATTTGTATTATATTTAAATAAGAAATAATTCCGAATTCAAAATTTAGTCTTTAATTTTATTATGAAATAGAATAGATATGAAAAATATTACACAATTTATAATTTTCGGTTTTCTACTGATATCATTGGCTTCATGCTCAAAAAACATGGGCAGACACGAAAAAGAAAATCAAACCGTCTCCCTGGATGTCACACTTGCAAGAGGTGCAACTTACCAATTAGATCTTAGTAAATATGGCGATGAAGACGATTTAGCAACTATACAAACACAAGCTACAGAGTTTACAAAAAGCGAAATAACCAATGCTGCAGGTTACGGAAAATATCTCTACACTTATGAAGCTGCTTCAACTCCTAAAGTATCATCAACAGATACTGATATCGTGGTATTGAAAATATACGAGCCGGAAGACAGGCATCATTGTGGTGATGAACAAACACTAATTACTATCCATTTTACATTGAAATAAATTTCGTATTTATTTTCTATTTCTGAAAATGATATACAAACTCCTATTTTTGGGGCATTATTGTACCCTATTAATACCTACTTGTATTACTAATTTCTTTTTATCAATTTAAATGTATATGAAAAAAATTCTGCCCGTAATTGCAATTGCAATTCTGTTTACACAATTCGTTAATGCACAAAGCAAATCAATAGATAAGAAAATTCGTTTTGGTTTTAAATTAGATGCAGGTTCCTCAACTATTAGCCCAAAAGAAAGTTATGCAACCAAAGATGGAGGTAAATTTTATTTTAGCTATGGATTTGCAGCAGATTTTATGCTGTCTGACAATTATGTGATAGCAACAGGTTTAAATATAACACATGTTGGTGGTAGTTTTTCTACTGATAACGGTAAAGGTTTATTGGATGACATTAACAATACATCCAGAAATACATATAGCCTAAGTCTTCAATACCTTGAAATTCCCTTTTCCTTGAAACTAAAAACCGACGATATAAACGGTATTAAGTATTGGGGCCAATTTGGAACTTATCTTGGTGCAAACCTTGGAGCCCGTATGTCAGGTACTGTTGATAGTAAAGTTTATGAAAAATATACACCTGCTAAAGTAATTCCTATTAATATGGGTTTAGATTTAGGTGCAGGTATTGAATATCCTTTCAATAGTAAAACCTACGGATCTGTTGGATTTGGATACCATAACGGTTTTATAAACCTAACCAAAAGTGATTGGAATGCAGGAAAAGTTGTGTTGAATGGATTTTTCCTTCGTACAGCCGTTTACTTTTAAGTACAGAAAAACCAAAGTGCAATTTTATACACTATATAAATTCCAGTTCATAAATGGATTGATGAATATTTATTATTTTTTTCATTATTTTGCACTTCTCTTTTGTAAAATAAAACACTATATATGATCAAGTTACAAATTATCGGAAATCTGGGTCGCGATTGCGTAGTCAACAATGTAAATGGAAAAAGTGTGATCAATTTTGCAGTTGCCCATACCGAAAAATTCAAAAATGCACAAGGCGTGCAACAGGACAAAACCATTTGGGTAGATTGCGCTTACTGGACAGACAGAGTAGCTATTGCTCCTTATCTTAAAAAAGGCACTATGGTTTTTGCCGAAGGCCAACCTGACATTCGCAACTATACCACCAAAGAAGGCACTCCCGGCACGTCCCTTACTTTAAGGGTACAGAGTGTTCAATTATTAGGCGGCAAACAAGAAAATGGCAATGGAGGCGATCAATCACAACAATCTTATAACAGCGGCCAACAGTCGCAACCGCAGTCAGCTAATATGGCAGGTGCTGTACAGGAACCGTTAGACGATTTGCCGTTTTAATCAGTTCATTTCACAATTTATCAATGTTTTATAACGGAGGATGGCGCTTTATTGAGCCATCCTCTTTTAATTTGCACTTGTTTTACAAATGCCCTACATGAAAAAAATATTTCTACCTCTTATCGGCCTTATTGTTTTTGTATCTAATGTTTCATCTCAACGACTTACAGACCTGGTAAATCCATTTATAGGCACAGGTGGCCATGGTCATACTTATCCAGGTGCTACTTTACCGTTTGGCATGGTACAGGTAGGACCTGACAATGGTACACAAGGCTGGGATTGGAGCAGCGGCTACAACTTTTCAGATACAATCATTTCGGGCTTTAGCCATACTCACCTTAGTGGTACAGGTGTAGGCGATCTTTGCGATATTTCTGTGTTGCCAATGGTAGGTGCACCTGATACAGGAAAAGTGTTCAGCAGTTTTGCTCATAAAGAAGAAAGGGCAAGCCCGGGGTTTTATGGTGTCAGGCTTCGCGATTTTAAAATATATGCTGAAATGACCGCTTCTCTGCGTTGTGCATTTCACCGTTATGCTTTTCCTGCAAGTGATAGTTCTTCTATTCGTTTTGATTTGGGTTTTGCTATTAATACAGACAGAACTACTGAAAGCTATTGGAGAAAAGTAGATGACAGTACATTTATAGGTTACCGTTTCTCTACAGGTTGGGCAAAAAATCAAAAAGTATATTTTGCCGTTAGGCTTAACAAACCGGTTAAAAGCACCACCGTTTATGTAGATAAAGTACTTACAGAAAATATTGATGCGAATGGTAAAAATGTTGTAGCCTACCTAAACTTTGATACAAAAGCAGGTGAGGCCATAAGCATGAAAGTCGGTTTGAGTTTTGCTGATATAGAAGGTGCGGTAGAAAGCCTCAATGAAATAAGAACATGGGATTTTGGCGTGGCCAAAAGAGCAGCGTCTGATATATGGGAAAGGGAATTGCGGAAGTTGCAAATCAATACGCAGGATAAAAGAACCAAACAGATTTTCTATACCGCTTTGTATCACACCTACCTCGCTCCTACTATCTATAGCGATCGCTTTGGTAACTACAAGGGCGTAAAAGGTGAAGTGTACAATGGCAAAATGGTGCTCACTGTAGAATCATTATGGGATACATTCAGGGCTGAAAATCCGCTACTGACCATCACTCAAACAGAAATGGTTCCTTCCATTATCAACAGTTTCTTATTGTTCTATGAGCAATATGGTTTGTTGCCTGTTTGGGATTTGCATTTCAACGAAACCAATACTATGACGGGCTATCATGCAGTGCCTGTTATAGCTGATGCTATACTAAAAAACTTAAAAGGCTTTGATTATGAAAAAGCCTACAAAGCCATGAAGAAAAGTGCCATGCAAAATATTCGCGGCAGCGAAATGTATCGCAACATTGGTTTTATACCTGCTGATAAAAAAGGAGAAAGTGTAACTATAACACAGGAATATTCTTTTGATGATTGGTGCATTTACGAAGTAGCCAAAAAGCTAAAAAAATGGGAAGACACAGCAGCTTTTGCTAAAAGGGCAACCTACTGGAAAAATGTTTTTGACGGCGGTTCAGGTTTTTTCAGAGGAAAAAATATGAATGGTGAATGGGTAAAAGATTTTGATCCTTATGAAAGCGGTTCAGGCACGGGCAAAGCTTTTACCGAAGGCAATGCATGGCAGCATGCTTTTTTTGTGCCACACGACATTGAAGGATTAAGAAAAGGATATACAAGACCCGATGGACTAGAACAAAAACTTGATTCACTCTTTATTGTATCAAGTGAAGTAAAAGGAAATGCACCGCCTGATGTAACCGGGCTTATAGGCCAATACGCACATGGCAACGAGCCGAGCCACCACATAGCTTACATGTATAACTACCTTCAAAAGCAGTGGAAGTCTGCCGAGAAAGTAAGAGAAATAGCCGGTAAATTTTACGACAACAAACCTGATGGTTTGGTAGGCAATGAAGATTGTGGGCAAATGAGCGCATGGTATGTATTTTCTGCTTTAGGTTTCTATCCGGTAAATCCCGTAAGTGGTGAGTATGTAATTGGAAGCCCATTGGTAGATAGTTACATCATCCTACTACCTTCAGGAAGTACCTTTAGGACCAATGTAGTCAACAACAGCAAGGAAAACATTTACATACAGTCAATAGTATTGAATGGCAAACCTTATAACAAAAGCTACATAACCCACCACGACCTGATGGTTGGTGGTATTATGGAAATGAAAATGGGCAAACTGCCGAACAAATTGTTTGGTGCATTACCTGTTAATAGTCCCGGCAGTATGTCAGTAGATAGAGAGGCGTTGATACTTGCAGCGGCAGTGAAGAAATAAGTTTTGAGCTATGAGTTATGAGCTATAAACTATGAGTTTAGAATTATGAGTTATGAGTTTATTGCGTTTTGTTATTAGATAAACCGCAGAAGAGGACAAGAGTGATTCGCATAGAAAACAGAGCTAATATTTTCTTTCTCCTTTTCTTCTGTGCGCCACTCCGGTATTCTCTGTGGTAAAAATGGGCTTGAGGATTATGTTTTAATGCTAATTTAGCGTTGACAATGTATTTTTTTGTGCCGTTAGGCACAAGATGTCGGTTGAAAGCAATCCAATCGTCATTAAAAAGTCCTGTAGGGACGATATGTAAAAATCAATCTCGTAAACATTTAGTGCCCAAAGGCACTTAAAACAAATAAAACCGTTTTTCTATGCTACCGACATCTAGTGCCTAACGGCACTTGCCACCATTAACTCGCATTTTTTAATATACCAATGACATATTTTACCAGTAACAATTTCCTGTCTTAATACTAGATACTAAATACTTAATACTGTTCCATGAAAATAGACATCATAAGCGTTGTTCCTTCTCTACTTGAAAGCCCGTTTGCTCATTCTATAATGAAAAGAGCAAAGGATAAAGGTTTGCTTGAAGTGAATGTGATCAACCTTCGTGATTACAGTATCAACAAACAAAACCAGGTAGATGATTATCAGTTTGGCGGTGGTGCAGGTATGGTTATGATGTGCGAACCATTGGCAAAAGCTATAGACCATCTGCAGGAAAATGAGCCTTACGACGAAATCATTTACATGACCCCTGACGGGAAAAGATTTGACCAAAAAGCTGCTAATAAACTCTCCATGAAGAACAGGCTGCTAATCATTTGCGGCCATTACAAAGGCATTGACGAAAGAATAAGGGAACACTATGTAACCATGGAAATATCTATTGGCGACTATGTGCTAAGCGGTGGAGAATTAGCTGCTGCTGTAGTAGTAGATGCCATAGGCAGATTGATACCCGGAGTACTCAATAATGAAACCTCCGCCCTCTTCGATTCCTTTCAGGACAATCTGTTAGCCCCGCCTGTTTATACCCGTCCGGCAGACTTCAGAGGTTGGAAAGTACCTGACATACTGCTGCAAGGCGACCCCAAAAAAGTAGACGATTGGCGCTACGAACAATCTTTGCAAAGAACAAAAGATAGAAGGCCTGATTTGTTGGAAGATTAATCCTTGGTTGCCCGTCATTGCTAACGAAGTGAAGCAATCAGCTGATTGAATTCTGGAGATTAACTCACATTAAGCAGATTGCTTCGTCGTCGTGCCTCCTCCTCGCAATGACGGCGCACAATTCCCTAAAAAGAAAAAGAATTGTAAGTGCATACAGCGGAGGCATTGTTCACTGTTCATTGCTCACTGTTCACTGCTCACTGTTCACTGTTCACTGTTCACTGTTCATTGTTCATTGTTCACTCTGTTTTTCCCCGTCATTGCGAACGAAGTGAAGCAATCTGCTGATTGAATTCTATATCTTAACTAACAATAAGCAGATTGCTTCGTCGTCGTGCCTCCTCCTCGCAATGACGTCGCACAATTCCCTAAAAAGAAAAAGCACAGCTATTGCATATAGCGGAGGCATTGTTCACTGTTCATTGTTCACTGTTCATTGTCCATTGTTCTCTCTGTTTTTTCCCGTCATTGCGAACGAAGTGAAGCAATCTGCTCATTGAATTCTGGAGATTAACTCACATTAAGCAGATTGCTTCGTCGTCGTGCCTCCTCCTCGCAATGACGTCGCACAATTCCCTAAAAAGAAAAAGAACCGTTGGTGTAATCAGCAGAAGTATTTTTCAACTTTTCATTGTTCACTGTTCATTGTTCACTGCTCATTGTTCATCGTTCATTGTTCACTCTGTTTTTGAAATGCCGGGGCAATTTTTATTGGCCATCTCGAATGCTTCCCCCAAGAATATTCCTGACATATCCAGTCTTTTCATATCTTACATACTGAAAATTCCACAACCATGAAAAGAAGTTTACTAACTGCGGTTTTGATAGTGTTTTTTGCTGGTGCTTTTGCGCAGCCGGGTATATTGGATCAAACTTTTGGGGTTGGGGGAAAGGCCATATCTACACAATGGCCTATTAGGAGTTCAGCTATACTGCAACAAAATAATGGAAAAACAATTGTAGCTCTTCTCGCTGATGAATTGTCAAATGTAAATAATTGGTTAGAAGGTACTGATGTAAGAAGATTAAATATTGATGGAAGTCTTGACACTTCTTTTCATTTTGATAGTTCTAAAAACCTTTTTAATTATATAGCAACGTATGAATTTAGCACTAATCCCAATGTGAATAGAGTTGGATATTTAATTTATCAGATGGCATTACAACCTGATCAAAAATTTTGGGCAATTGTGCATTCTTATATTGAAAACGGTCAGAATGGACCATTCCAAGCAAAGACACATTATTTATGTAGATTCAGTTCTAATGGTAAATGTGAATTAATTTCCCGCTTACCTAATTCTAACTATACAGGTACAGCGACCAGTTTCACGAATATTATTGTAAGACCAAATGGCAATATTCTATTTGGTAAATTCGGAGATGTAATAAGATTTCAAGGCCCTACAAATCTTTGGCTATACCAATATAAACCGGATGGCACATTGGATACCAGTTTTGGAATTAATGGAAAAGTTGTTGTAAATACTGAAGTCGCTTTTTATACCCTTTATCATAATGTCCTCCCACCATTATATGGAATTTCACTTGATAAGCATAATAGAATATTCATAGGGAGTGCAAATATGGACACCTCTAATCATGTACAAACGGTAACATTTATGCGTTTCTCCCCTAACGGAAATTTTGACACTAGTTATGGTCTTCATGGATATGCACAAGCAAATTTTGCACCTGCCCACTTTGTTTTTGATGCAATGGCCTTGACACAGGAAAATAATGGATTGATTGTGGGTCATTTTCTTGAAACAAATTCCTGGAACATAAAAGTTATTGGATTGGTTTGTTTTGACAGTTCAGGTGTATTAAACAATAACTTTGGCAATGGAGGTAAAGTGTTTGCTACTTTTGACAGTGTGGATAACCGGATAAATGCATTACATATCCAAAAGGATGGCAAAATTGTATTGACAGGTTTTGTTGTTGGAAATAGGCAAAGATTATTAATTGCTAAATACAATAGCAATGGTACCCCAGATAGTCTTTTTGGAAAAAATGGTGTTTTAAGAGCTCAAATTACAGATGCAGACGCATCCTTTGCATCATTGATTCAACCTGATGGCAAAATATTATTGGCTGGTAAGGGTGGATATTATAATAACAATCTTGGTCCAACTATTTATAGGTTTGACAGTGTAGCAAGAATTTATTATAATAATTTAACTGCATCAACCTTTTTCGATTCAAACGCCAATGGAATAAAAGACATGAATGAATCATTTTTCCCTTTAGGTGATTTAGTTACAACAAAGGCCGGCATAGATACCATTCGTTCAATTTTTAATGTTGATAAAATTACCTTGGATATAGATACGGGTAATTATGTTTCAAGGTTTATACCTTATTTACCATATTACAACATTACACCCACCACACATAGCACTTCCAATTCTACCTATTTTAATACAGACAGTGTAACCTTTGCAATAAAACCAATGCCGGGGCAAAGAGATCTATCTGTTCAATTAATTCCATTATCTCCAACTAGAGCCGGGTTTCAAAATAACTTCCAAATTACTTATGAAAACCAAGGAACAGATACAATTACCAACGGAACAATTCAACTCATCAAAAGCAATAAGCTCAATTTCGATAGTGCAACCCCGACTCCAACATCAGTCATTGGAGATACAATGCGCTGGAATATTTCTAGCCTAATACCCTTGGAAACAGGCAACATTCTATTGAACTTTACGGTTAAAACATCACCTTTTGTAAACATTGGTGATACCTTACAATCAACCGCCACATTCACCTCTAGCAAACCCGATCTTACCCCCGCAGACAATACATCAACTGTAAAACAAATAGTACGTGGCTCATTCGACCCCAACGACAAAACCGAAAACCACGGTGGCAAAATAACCACTTTGCAAGTGGCCAATGGTGACTACCTGCAATACACAATCCGCTTCCAAAACACGGGTAACGATACAGCTTTCAATGTGTACATAAGAGATACCTTAGACAACAAAGTGGACTGGAGTACCATGCAAATATTAACCGCCAGCCACAGCTACCAAATGACTATGAACGATGGCAACAAGTGTTTGTTCTCCCTAAGAAACATAAACCTTGTAGACAGTACAACAAACGAACCCAGCAGTCACGGTTACATTGTTTACAAAGTAAAACCAAAACCAACTGTAGCCCTCGGCGACATTATTAAAAACACTGCCGCCATTTACTTTGATTACAACTTGCCCGTACTTACCAATACCGAAACAACTACTGTCGTCAATGAAGTATTGCCCCTACGATTACTTTCATTCACCGCAAAAAAAAAAAAACAAAACCAACCTGCTAAACTGGACAACCACCAACGAAATTAGTGTTGATCATTTTGAAATAGAACGTAGTATTAACGGCCGGGAGTTCAGTAAAATAGGCAACGCCAAAGCTAACAGCACCTCACAAACCAACAGCTACCAATACCGTGATGCTGTTGCACCAAACTCCCCCCTTTGGGGGACAGGGGGGCTTTTCTACCGACTAAAAATGATAGACAAAGACGGCAAGTTTGAATACAGTCCAATAAGAATGACAAACAACAGCGGCAGTTTTTCGGTAAATATTTACCCCAACCCTGCAAAGGACAAACTGAAATTACAAATTGACAGCGATAAGAAACTTGCTTTAAAAATGGATGTTATAACACAAGATGGCAAAGTCGTATTAAGCAGCAATATTTCAGCAACAGAAGGTTCCATTTTGCGAAGCGTAAATATTTCATCACTGCAAAGCGGTATTTACTTTTTGCGCATTACTTCAGAGGAAAGTGAGCAAAGTGTTGTGAAGTTTGATAAGTTGTAAAATGTCTTAATAAGGAATACAAACGACTCAAGGAATAGAATATCAGTTCTTAGTTTCGTTTGTATAAATTTATTTCGCTGCAACCCAACCTTTTTTGTCGTCAATACAGTAAATACTCTCTAGAATCGCTATTTTTATTAAATTGAAAATTCCACAACCATGAAAAGAAGTTTGCTTACCGCATTCTGTATAGTGTTATTCGCTGGTGCTTTTGCACAGCCAGGGGTGTTGGATCAGGCATTTGGGGTTGGGGGGAAGGTTGTGACAACCTCTCCCGTAATAAACTCACATAGTATAGAAGGTAACGGAATAGCATTGCAGCAAGATGGAAAAATAATTGTTGTTGGCGGAGCCCTATCACCAACAGATTCATCCAGCTTTGTAGTTTTTCGTTATAATGTGGATGGTATTTTGGATAATAGTTTTGGGTTAAACGGGGTTGTTACAACCTCGGTTAATCTATATGGAAAGTCAGGGGCGGGGGCAGTAGCTGTGCAATTAGATGGAAAAATAGTTGTCGGTGGTTATGCAGTTTATGATTCTGCTGGCAGTTATAATACGGCTCTAACGAGATATAATAACGATGGAACACTAGATTCTTCATTTGGCTTAAACGGGATTGTTAATGATATTATTAATCCTACTTGGTACGAAGGAAATTCTATAAACAGGATAATTATTTTACCAAACGGAAAAATATTAGCTGGCGGTAAAAATACTCTTAGCATCGTTTATCAATATAATTCACAGGGGCAATTAGATATGGTGTATAGCACACCATTTACAAGCAATGCTGTAAATGCAATACTGGTTCAAAGTGATGGTAAGGTATTGGGTGGATGCTCGAGAGGTTTGGGAATAAATCGTTTTAAAACTACCGGCAGTTCTGACTCAAGTTTTGGAAACTATACTGGTCAATCTTTTTTAAATTTGAATTATGATAGCAGCTATGGATATAATGCATGTCTACAACAAAACGGCAAAATTATATTGGCTGGGGAAGCATGGCTCGGTGGCAAATCATATATAGTAATGGGACGGCTTACTACCGATGGGGTTGTTGACAGTAGTTTTGGAAATAACGGAAACGTAATCACCTCTGTAGGAAATGCTAATGACAGGGCTACAAATTTGATTCAATTAACCAATGGTAACTTATTGGTGACAGGATCTACTTCATTTAATAACGGCACTCCCGGAAATAGCGATTTTGTTTTGTTACAATATAATAAAGATGGCTTATTAGATAGCAGTTTTGGAATACATGGCAAAATAATAACTGATTTTGACGGATCAGAAGACAATGCAATTTCATCAACTGTTCAGCTTGATGGAAAGATAATTGTATTGGGAAGAACATTTCAAAATGGAATTTGGAAAATTGCAATGGCCCGATACGAAAGAAATTCAATTTCAAATTATAATACCATTGTCGGAAATGTTTTTTTTGACAAAAATTCGAATGCTATTAAAGACCCTAACGAGACTTATTACAACATGGCAAAGATTGAGGTAGTTAAGCCGAATTTTGATACAATTGGTATAAGTAGCTACAACGGAATATTTTCTGTAGAAGTTGATACTGGCTTTTATTCAACCAAGATAATACCCTTATTAAATTATTATTCTGCTATCCCAATAAATAAGACTACAATACATAACTCCTATTTTAACACAGATACTATTACAATTGCAGTTCAGGCTATGAATGGTCAAAGAGATGCAAGTCTTGAGGCATTTCCTCTAAACACGGCAAGGTCAGGCTTCGAACTTCAATATCAATTACTTTTTAGAAACCAAGGCACTGACACAATTACCAACGGAACAGTTCAACTCATCAAAAGTAACAAGCTCAATTTTGATAGCGCAAGCCTTGTTCCAACATCAGTTATTGGAGATACAATGCGCTGGAATATTTCTAGCCTGAAACCTTTGGAAACAGGCAACATTCAATTGTACTTTACGGTTAAAACACCACCTGTAGTCAACATTGGCGATACCTTACAATCAACAGCCACACTCACTTCCAACAAACCCGATCTTACACCCGCAGATAATTATTCCACTGTAAAACAAATAGTACGTGGCTCATTTGACCCCAACGACAAAACCGAAAACCACGGCGGCAAAATAACCACTTTGCAAGTGGCCAATGGTGACTACCTGCAATACACCATCCGCTTCCAAAACACTGGTAATGACACAGCTTTCAATGTGTACATAAGAGATACTTTAGACAACAAACTGGACTGGAGTACGATGCAAATCCTAACCGCCAGCCACAGCTACCAAATGACGATGAACGATGGTAACAAATGTTTGTTTACACTAAGAAACATAAACCTTGTAGACAGCACAACAAACGAACCCAGCAGCCACGGTTACATAGTGTACAAAGTAAAACCCAAATCCACTGTAGCCCTCGGCGACATCATTAAAAATACTGCCGCCATTTACTTTGATTACAACTTGCCCGTACTTACCAATACCGAAACAACTACTGTCGTCAATGAAGTATTGCCCCTACGATTACTTTCATTCACCGCAAAAAAAGAAAACAAAACCAACCTGCTAAACTGGACAACCACCAACGAAATTAGTGTTGATCATTTTGAAATAGAACGTAGTATTAACGGCCGGGAGTTCAGTAAAATAGGGATTGTGAGTAGTGAGTTGTCATCAGGCAGTATCCACAAATATTCCTACACAGACAACTCACCACTCACTGCTCACCACTCACTTTTCTACCGCCTCAAAATGTTGGACAAAGACGGCAAATTTGAATATAGCCCAATAAGAATGATAAACAACAATGCAGATGGCCAAATCAGCATTTATCCTAACCCTGCAAGGGATATGGTTACAGTAACACACCTATCAACCAATAGTATTGCCCTACTACTACTAACCGACATTACAGGTAGAATATTGAGAAGAACAACAGTGGTAACAGAAGCGGTGCAAACAAACATGAACATAAGAGGATTACCTGCCGGCAAATACAACCTTACGTGGAGCAATGGTTTAATCAACCATACACAGGCTTTGGTGATTGATTAAAGATTAATTTAGTTCCAACATAAAGCCGTCCCGTAAATTTGATTTACGGGACAGCTTTTTATAAATTTATTTAAAAGTGAATTTACAGATCTGCCGTAGAATTGTCTAATCTCAATTATCAGTTGTGGGCTCATTTCTCCACAAATATTATAATAGACAACGTTGTTGTTTTTTTAGATATTTACATTGTAATATTAAAGAACGAAATTGTAGTGAATACTTACTTAACAACACATAGGAAATGATTAGTAAGCTATATACAATTATAATTTGCTTACTATACTTTTCGACTATAGCCCATAGCCAGGCTGATACATCTTTTTGGTTTGCCGCACCTGAACTTTTAAATTCTTTTGCAGGCAGTTCACAGGAAGACAGACCAATTGTCCTGAACATTAGCAGTTACGATCAAGCAGCTACTGTTACTGTATCTCAACCCGCAAGTGGAGGAATGCCTACCCAAACATTTACAATAAACCCCAACACCAACTATTCAATTGACCTCACCAATTGGATTGATAATATAGAATGTAAACCCGCCAATGCGATTCTAAACAATGGTTTAAAAATTTCATCAACTGCTAAAATATCCGTGTATTATGAGGTAAATGCAAACGGTACAAACCCTGATCTGTTTTCACTCAAAGGTAAAAATGCGGTAGGAACAAATTTCTGGATATCTTCTCAAACAATATTTAGCAACAGACCCGGTTGTTATTCATCGTTTAATATTGTAGCTACAGAAGACAATACAACGGTTACGATTAAACCATCTAGTAGTATTGTTGGCCATACTGCAGGTTCACCATTTACTATAACGCTCAACAGAGGACAAACCTATGCTGCTACTGCTGTAAGCGAGGCTGCATCCCTGCATTTGCAAGGTTCGCATGTCACAAGCAACAAACCAATTGCCATAACCTTAAGCGATGATGAAATTTCAGTTGGACCTTCATTTGGTGGTTGCCAGGATTTGGGTGGAGATCAAACTGTTCCAACAAACATTATTGGGAAC
Organism: Segetibacter sp.; assembly: GCA_031423805.1. Classification (GTDB taxonomy): domain Bacteria; phylum Bacteroidota; class Bacteroidia; order Chitinophagales; family Chitinophagaceae; genus Segetibacter. The sequence goes on from JANPGE010000035.1 coordinate 14,621, forward strand.
GAATACATTGCTATAAAAGGTGAGCTGAATGCACCTTTTGACAAAGTATATCTAATGGCAGTAAGTAATGGCACTATTATCAATCAGGATGGCAACTACCTTACAACAATCAATGCCGGTCAAAGTTTTGAAGCTTCCATCCCCGGTAGCAGTTCATATTTTCAAAGCAGTAATTCATTTTATGCTTATCAACTTTCCGGTATTGGCTGCGAAGTTGGAACTGCCATACTACCTAAAATAAATTGTACCGGCAGCTCGGGCATTTCATTTAGACTTACTTCCAATGAAAATTTGTACGTAACAATACTTGTAAAAAACGGTGGACAAAATAATTTTCTTGTCAATGGGTCTTCGGGCATAATAAAGGCAACAGATTTTTTTTCAGTTCCGGGTACAAGCAACAATTGGTATGCAGCTAAAGTGGCGCTTAATTATGGTGTTGGTAGTCTTATCAAGGTTACCAATACAAGTCACTTGTTTCATCTTGGCTTGCTACAGGGTGGCACTTCATCCGGTACGGGATTTGGATATTTTAGCGACTTTGCAGTTATTAAAGCAGAGGCAAAAAGTAATGGCCCTTCACTATGCAATGGTTCTACACTACAATTATTTACTGATACACTTGCAGGTGCCATCTACAGTTGGAAAGGCCCAAGTGGTTTTGTTGCATCATCACCTGTGACTTCTATTGCTAATGTTACTACAATAAATAGCGGTCCGTACATTCTTACAGCAACCTTTCCGGGTTGTTCTACAAGTAGCGACACCTTAAACATAATAATCAACAACAAAACATTCAGCTCAATAACTGCAAGCATTTGCAAAGGCGATACACTTTGGAATCAATATACCAACGGAGTATTTATAGATACATTTACCGGAACCAATGGATGTGATAGTGTAAGAACATTAACACTGACTGTTAAACCACTTGGCCTAAGCAACTTTACTAAAATAATTTGTCAGGGTAATACTTTCATGGGATACAACATTAGCGGTATTTACAAAGACACTTTTACAACTGCATCTTCAAATGGTTGCGACAGCATAAGAACTATAGCACTTACTGTAATTGATTCTACAATAAAACTAGATACAGCCTTTTGTCAAGGCAATAAAATATTATTAAATGGAGGTTATCAAACCACTTCAGGCATTTATATTGAAACCAATGTAATGAATAATTGTCCTGTTGAAACAACTACAACACTTACAGTTCATCCATTACCCAAACCATACCTTGGTCCTGACATAAATATTTGTGAGGGCATTGATACCCGAAATTTATATCCCGGAATTTTTCAAAGTTATCTCTGGCAGAATAATACATCATCTGCAAACTTTGAAGTAAAAAGAACAGGTACTGTTTGGGTAAAAGTTTTAGATACAAACGGTTGCACAGGAAGTGATACCGTTGTTGTTTCTAAAGGTAGTTGTCCAGCATTTTCTATACCCAATGCCTTTTCTCCAAATGGGGATGGGATAGATGATGCATGGAATATGAAAGGGCTAAAAACTACTGACAACATTAATGTGGAGATCTACAACAGGTACGGCGCTTTGATTTATAAAAATCTTAGACATTACAAACCATGGGATGGGACAAGCCATAACAAAAACTCACCAACAGGAGTTTACTATTACATTATTACTTTGGCAGAAACAGGAAAAACCATTACCGGAACACTCACATTACTTCGATAGGAAATTACTTGCTTTCCTCATTTAAATAATCAATGTCTTATTTGGTTATAAATCAAACTAAATCAACTATTCACTTTCTTCAAAGAGTGTTTACTTCACTTGTCTTTCAAAAAAGAGAGGCCGTTGCAAACCTAAACCAAGAGCCTCCATTTACAGGAGGCTCTATCTTTATAAATTATTCTTAGACTGAATTTTAGCGGTCCTAAATAATCGTATTTTACTTAGCCATTTTGACTAAAATCTCTTTTGTATCACCAGTAAAAGAAAGTTTGATAGTAAGCAAATTAGGGTTCTCACTCCAACTAACATCAGTTGACAATTTTCCATTTATAGATACTGAAGCAGGCGTTTTTTGTAACCCGGGAATAACAAGATTGATAAGTCGCAATTTGGGTTTGCCGGCAAAGTTTCCTCCATTGCTTCTAATAGTAATTTTAGTTTCTTTCTCCCACCCTGTTGTTTCAAAAGTTATAAGTTCAAAAAGTTTTTTCTCTATTGACTTATTGGTATTTCCGTCATCATCGTAGAGTGTATAATCAGAATATTTTTCCGAAGGATAATAAGTGACTGTGATATCCGATGTGTTGTACTTAACTGTATTGGCTAACCATGTGTTATTGGTAACAATAAAACTACCTTCTTTCACAAATACCGGAATTGTTTGCATATCCGCAACTGCCTTAAACCATGAACCACCTTGCGTTATCGTGTAAGTTGAATAACTGTACCATTTCCCTTTTGGTAAATAAATATTCCTGCTGCTTGCTCCTTTTTCAGTAACAGGTGCCACAAGCATATCACCACCCCACATGTATTCATCCTGTACATTTCGTGCCGTTGTATCATTTGGAAAATTATAGTAAAGCGGACTTATCAGCGGTTTGCCCGTAATCGATTGTTGATAAGCAAGGGTATAGTTATGCGGAAGTAAGGCATATCTGTTATCTACAATACTTTTTGCAATAGATTTATACGGTTCAGGATGCAATGCAGGTTCACTGGGGAAGTTGTTAAGGCCGGGATCAACAGTAGCTATTTCTGTACCGTGTGGTCTAAAGATTGGAGTGTACTGTGCAAACTGTAACCAACGTATGTACAACTCTTCATCCTTATCTGCATTAGAGAATCCACCTGCATCGCTATGTACGTAAGGCACACCACTCATACTCATGCCGAGTATTATAGGCATTTGTGCCTGAAATCCGCTCCAGTTACGGCCTACATCGCCTGTCCATGGAATAATACCATAACGTTGTGTACCTGCAAAGCCACTACGGTTGAGCGTAAACAATCGTTTATTCGGATATTCAAGTGCATATTTTTCATACAACATTTTAGTCCAGTAATGTCCATATAAATTGTGGACTTCATCTGCTTTAAACATTCTTTTAAATCCAAGGTCTTTCAGGTTATGGTAAGCTGCTGAAGGATGCTTTTCCGGCTCGCCCAAATCGCCCCACCAATTATCAACCCCAATATTCATTTGTGCTTTGTATTTGCTCCAAAACCAAGTACGACTGTCTTTCCTAAAAATATCTATTAAACCAGCTTTCCCAAAATAAAAATCATTTATAAGGTAAGGTTTACCTGCGCTATCCACAGCATTGTATTTTGTTGATGCTTTATAGTTTAAAGAAGAATCAATAAAAAAAGGCTCTGTAATAAGTATGGTTTTAATCCCTTCATTTTTTAAACCGGCTATCATTTTTGTAGGATTTGGCCATGCTTTTTTGTTGATCCACTTTAGATTACCCAATGTTTGCTGCACAGTATTACCAAACCAAAAAAGGTCAATGATTACTGCATCAAAAGGGATTTTTGCATCCAGCATTTGTTGTTTTATTTCTGTCAATTGCGACTCACTTACATAACCGAACCTACTCATAAAGTTGCCCATTACATAGCGTGGTGGCATAGGTTGAGTGCCTGTGAGAGAATGATACGCCGCTAGAATTTCTTCATTTGAATTACCTTCAATCAGATAAAAGTTTAGTTCATTACTTAAAGCTCCATATTCAAGTATGTTACTGTTGGTTTTGCCAATATCTAAATATCCTTTTGAAGGATTGTCGAAAAATAATGCATAGTTATTTGAGGAAGTAATAAAGGGAACACAATAGTTAAGATTATCCGCACCCATTCCATATCCATACCATGGTCCATTGTATAAATTAAGTTTGTATCCTCTTCTATCTAATGGCAAAGCCCTTTCGCCAGAACCATATATTTTCTCCCCCTGCGCCAGCAGAAAACGAAAGCCCTTAAACTCGCCGTCAGACAAAGTTTCGGCAATCACCGCATCTCCATTCTTACCAAAATAAAAAGTATCGCCTCTTGCTGTAAGTTTTATTGTACCCAATGAAACAACATAATCTGCATTGGTTGCCGATGCAACTTTGACCGCCGATTTTACAGGTTTAGCCATTACAGCATCACTTATAGCTTCATTTGATTTATAACTATTGGGAAGCATAGTTACTTTAATCACACTACGCCCAAAAGGAGTTAAAGTAAATTTTGCATTATTTTTTTCAATTGAGATGCTTCCATCCGAATTAACAACGGGCATCTGAGCACACAAAGAGAACGTTATAGCACTATAAAAAGCAAGCAATATCAACAGTTTCATAGAAATAATTTAAAAAGGAAAACTACGTAAAATATGGGATAAGATAATTGAATAACTCTGAATAACATTTACTAACTCTCTTCATTTCTACCAGCTAAGACCATCTTAATATCCCCATAAGAGATATCATCACCAAGATTTTCTTTCAAGACTTTTAAACTTGCAGTGCCAAATTTCTCAATAGCTTTTACAATTTCTGCCTGCTTAGCAATTCCAACAAAATCATTCACATTTAATTCTCCCGATGAAACAAAAAAACATAAATGATCTTCAATTGTCCATCGGCCAAGCTTTCTTTCTTCCATTATTTCTGCTATCGACAGGCCTTCTTTGTACATTTGAAAAGTTAGCCTTTTGGTTTCGGATAAACTTTCTTTTTTGGGTTTCCTTTCCCTTTTTGGTTGCTTCAGGTAAACTTTGCTTTCCAGTTTTGCTTCAATGCAATAATCCTGGATAAGCGTTAAAAATTGTTCGCCATACTGTTCAATTTTGAATGCACCGAACCCTGAAATTTTATTCAGATCTTCCTTAGCTAATGGAAGGTATGTAGCAAGATCAAGCAAAGTACTATCGCTGAAAATAATATAGGAAGGAACATTTTGTTCCCGGGCCAGCTGATTACGTAAATCCTTCAGCTTTTCAAACAAGTCTTTCTCATAAGGATGTTGTTGATAAATCACAGGCTCTTTAGCAATAACAATATTTACAGGTGCTGATAAATAGACCTTTTCGCTATCATACAAAACTCCCCTACTCTTTTCTGTCAACTGCACTATTGGGTATTGTCCTTCACTCATTTTCAGATACTCATATTCAACAAGTTCTCGGGTATAATGAGTCCACTCTTCTTTTGACTTATCTTTTCCAATACCATAAACTTTCAATGACTTGTGTTCTTCTTTTATTTTAACATTATTGCTCCCTCTTAAAATATCTACAACGTAGTTGATTCCAAAACGTTGATTGAGCCTTGCAACAGTACTTAATATTTTTTGCGCAATTACAGTACAATCCTGCAATTCAGGCTTGTTGAGGCAAGTATCGCAACTGTCACAATAATCAGGTGCATCTTCTCCAAAATAATTGAGTATGTACTTTCGTCTGCAGGTTTTTACTTCACAAAACCTGCTCATTCTATCAAGCTTTTGCAGCATGATTTTACTTTGTGCTTCGTTGCCCTCCACCTTAGCAAAACTCTTTAGCTTAATTACATCTCCGGCACTATAAAAAAGTATGGCCTCACTATGTAATCCATCCCTCCCAGCCCTTCCGGTTTCCTGGTAATAACCTTCAATATTCTTAGGGAGATCAGCATGAATAACAAACCTCACATTACTTTTATTGATGCCCATACCAAAGGCTATGGTGGCTACAATTATTTTTATTTCATCTTTCTGAAATTTACTTTGGCGCTCTTCACGAATATTCCTGTCAAGACCAGCATGATAGGCCGCTGCATTAAAACCATCATCTTTTAAATCCTCGGCAAGCCGCTCTGTTGCTGCACGGCTTAGGCAATAAATTATGCCGGTGTCATTTTTATGATCTTCTAAATAGTTTACAATATCGTTGTAGTAATTACGCTTGGGTTTTACATAATACCAAATATTTGGACGGTTAAAACTGTTCTCATACAACTTAAAATCCCTAAGACCGAGTTTTTCTATTATATCTTTTTGAGTAAGTTCATCTGCTGTTGCGGTCAAAGCAATCACCGGCACTGTAGGAAAGCTCTCAATCAACTTTCCTAATACCAAATACTCCGGCCTGAAATCGTGGCCCCACTGCGAAATACAATGCGCTTCGTCTATCGCAAATAGCGACACCTCAATTTCTTGAAGAAACCGTATGAATTTAGTTTCGCTACCCATCAATCTTTCAGGAGCCAAATACAACAACTTTAATTCTTTAGCCCTCAACTGTTGAAAGATATTTGACTGCTGGGCATTGCTTTGAGAACTGTTTAAGAATGCTGCTTTAACACCGCTTGCCTCCAATGCATCTACCTGGTCTTTCATTAGCGAAATTAATGGGCTCACAACAATTGTCAATCCAGGCAAACACAACGCCGGCACCTGATAACAGAGGCTTTTGCCGCCACCCGTAGGCATCAATACAACCGAATGCTTACCCGCAAGTACATGCTCTATTATTTCCTTTTGGTTATGGCGAAATTCGTCATAACCAAAAACGTTTTTAAGTATAGTTTCAGGGTTCAATTGAAATGACATTTAAAGAAATTCTGCCGCTAAAATACTTTCATTTAGCCGAAACAATTCCAATAGAATCAGCAATAAAGAGAATTTATAACGATTGGACAAACAATATAGTCCAATTCAGCTTCGCCTCATTTGACTATTTGTTTGATTCCCTCGGTATAAATTAATGTAGGATTTTAAAAATATTGACATATTTTGAAAATCACATTGGTATTACAATGCGACGCCTTACAGTACATAAAAATAATACCGATTGGATGTCCGTAATAGTCCAATTGCATTGGCCTAAACGACCATCGTAACTTGTACCGGGGTAACGGTATCGGCATTATACCAAAACCAGACTGGATTATTTGTAATTCAAAATGGTATAACACACTTGCTTTACTAAAAAAGAAAATAAATTTATAAAACCCTTGTGCTAATAAGGAATTAGTTTGTTCATTGCAACATCCCAACCAAAAGATAAATTGTTAACCCAGTTTTTAAAGCCATACTTGGTAGGTTTAATAGAAATTTGTTCTTGGAACATACTACCACTGTTGCTTGCACCTAGTTGATAAGAAGTAATCATACATTCTGTTAACTTGACGGAATAATATGGTGTTGTAGTACTTTTTTTGTAAAATAAGATTTCAATAATAAATGAACCGCTTCCTGATTGAAGACCGAGCGGTACACCTTTTGCAAAAGCGGTGGAATTAATATCCATTTCTTTGGCTATTGATACATCTTGAAAATTAGCAACTCCTCCTCCACTATTCAAAATACCATTTTGCACGGATAAACAATTGAAAGTACCATTGGTATAACCCGTAGGCCCCCCGGTTATAGTATAGGTTATAGAATCCAAATCTAAAGTTGCTGAAGTTTTAGAAAGAGCATTCCAATTGGTTCCATTATGAAAGTTGGGAGATTTGGTAGCAAGATTATAAATCAATAGCCCTGCAGATGGATCTGTAACTACACCAGTATCAGTAACCCGAGGCAGCAATAAACCTTTGTTTGGACTCGTAATATCTAATGCAGCATTTTTGTTTGGGGTTGCAGTTCCAATTCCAATTTGTGCATTGCAAAAACTTACCATTAAGGTAAATAAAACTTGTAGTATTGGTTTCATAAAAATTAGTTTAGTAGGCTAATTTACAAAAATTCATAAACTCCAAATGATTTATTAATATTTCTTTTTGCTTCTATTGCAAGACTTCTTAATATTTTTTGTTTGTTGTTTTGCTAATGCATCATATAATTGTCACGCTGTTTTTCACACTAATTATCTCCGCTGCTATGCTCACTGCAATCTCTTCCGGTGTTTGGCTGTGAATATCCAAGCCAACAGGTGCATGTATTTTCTGCAAAGTTTCCATGCTTATACCTTCACGCTCATAGTCAGCAAACATTTTCTCAATTTTCTTTTTGCTGCCGAGTAGTCCGAAGTATTTAAACGGCTTACCAAACAAGGTCCTTACAGCAATATCATCTGATCGATAGCCAAATGTCATCACAACTACATAATTATTTTCATCGCTTTGCAAAAGTTGTTGTAGTTGTGTGTAGTCTTCAACAATTATTTTTTGTTGCGCATAATTATTTTCCTCAAATGTTTTTAAACCGGGTCTATGGTCATATAAATGAATATAGAAATTGAGCATAGACATAATCTTGCATAGCGCTAACGAACAATGGCCTGCACCAATTACGTGAAGATGATTAATGAAGCCTATTCTTTGTCGGTAGTGCCAATCAGCTTCTGATTGAAAAGTGTATTCAAATATATTTTCTTGTTTGGCTTCGCTAAATGAAACGCCGGTCGGCGACAGTTCCAACAATCCGCTTTTGTCTTGCTCAAGACATTCAATGATTTGATTTATGACACCCGATTCATAAAGTTGAATTTTATAAATGAAAACCGTTTGCTCACCAGAGCAGATCATACCGCTTTGGTTTTTTGTTTCAGATTTATCATGTAGTTGTTTCCTGACCGATGCTTCGTCTTCATTGTATTGAAGCTTGTCTTTTGCCATTTCTACCAACTTATGTTCCATGATGCCGCCACCAATGGAACCCTGCATATTTCCCTGTGCATCTACTGCCATAAAAAAACCTTGTCTGCCAGGACTGCTTCCATTACTTTCTAATACATACAAGAGCATTACAGGAATATTTTCCTGAAGGCTATCTTGTATGAGTTGCCAGATTTTAAGTTGTTTTTGCATTTTTTTCTTTCACACAACGGGACAAAGAAGACAAAGAGAAAAAGATTTCCTTACTATAAATTCATTGCTTTTATTATAATGATCACTGTTCGTTGTTCACTGATCGCTGTTCGTTGTTCATTGTTCACTGTTCACTGTTCGTTGTTCACTATTAACTGTTCGTTGTTCACTATCTTTAGAATACAAAGCCGTCAATGTTTTTTCAGGTGTCATTGGTGCATCAAAAGGAATTTCCGCACTCGGGTTGAAAGCTTTAATTGCATTGCGAATAGCAAAGAATGCTCCAATGCCGTACATTAATGGCGGTTCGCCAACAGCCTTCGAGTTAAAGATCGCAAGGTTATCATTTTCAGTTTTAAGAAAATCAACTTCGATTAGTTTGGGAACTGAATATATATCGGGTACCTTATAAGTTGACAATGCATTAGAACGCAATTTTCCATTCTTATCATAAACTATCTCCTCTAAAGTCATCCAGCCAATACCTTGTACCAATCCACCTTCTATTTGACCACGGTCTATAGCAGGATTCATAGATGCCCCAAAGTCATGGACAATTTTTACTGCATCAAAACTATAAATGCCCCGCAGGCAATCTACAGTTACCTCTGTAATAGCAGTACCATACACATGATATGCAAAAGGATGTCCTTTTTCAGTTGCTTTATCATAGTGCACATCTGGAGTTATATAGTGTGCATGTTCAGAAAGATTTACTCTTTTCCAATATGCATTATTTACTAGTTTATCCCAGTTTAGTTGAGTTTGTTTGCCATTTGCATACACAAATGCATCTTTAAATGTTACTAAGGAAATATCAACTGCCAGTTCATCTGCTGCTACTTGCTTCAACCTTTCAGCTATCGCTGTGCAGGCCATCAATACAGCTTTTCCATTAAGATCGGCCGTAGCACTTGCAGCCGAAGGAGAACTATTAGCAATACGGCTTGTGTTGGTAGTATGTAACTTTATTTTTGCCGCAGGCAAAGAAAATACAGCAGCAGCAACCTGAAGCATTTTTGTATTCACGCCTTGTCCCATTTCAATAGCACCGGTACTTACACTTACACTTCCATCTGTATAAATATGTACTAAAGCCCTTGCCTGATTCATAGCAGTATTTGTAAATGAAATACCAAAACATACCGGCATAAAGGAGATGCCTTTTTTATATATAGAATTCACTGCGTTGAACCCCTCGACTTCCCTTTTAATAGTCTCTATATTGTATAGTGCTTCAGCTTTATTCCAACAAGCAGCAGCTTCACTTACAGCCTTTTGTCCATAAGGAAATTGGTCTCCGGTTTTGTTAAGATTTTTCTTTTGAATTACCGACGCATCCAACCCCAATTGATCTGCGACCTTTGCTATTGCAGATTCAATTACAAACATTGCCTGCGGACCACCAAATCCCCTGAAAGCTGTGTTGGGAGGCAGATTAGTTCGGCAACTATAAGCAGTAGCCTTAACATTGGGAATGAAATAAGTATTGGTACAATGAAACAAAGTCCGCTCCATAATAGCAGGTGAAAGATCGGCAGCAGCTCCTGCATTTTGATAATAGCTTGCTTCAAAAGCAATGATTTGCAGGTCTTCATCCAGCCCAATTTTAAAGTCTGTGGAGTAAGGATGCCGCTTACCTGTCATAGCCATATCATCTATGCGGCTTAGTACATACTTTACAGGCTTATTTAGTTTGCAAACAGCCAAAGCACACATAGCTGCCCATGCATTTGCCTGATCTTCTTTACCACCAAATCCTCCGCCAAGGCGGGTTACATCCACCTCTATGCGGTGCATAGGTATGCCTGTAGTACGGCTTGCGGCAAACTGTGTAGCCCGTGGGCTTTGAGTAGATGAATAGATTTTTATACAATCGTTTTCCTGTGGAATAGCATAGGCACCTTGCGTTTCAATATATAAATGTTCCTGCCCGTTTGAATCGGCTTTACCTTTGACAATATGAGTACAATCATCCCATGCACTATCAATATTTCCTAATGAAAAAGTTCTCGGCGGAACAATTAATTCGTTGGCAGCATATGCCTCCCGTGGGTCGGTAATAACATGCAAGGGTTCAATGTCAATCTTTATTTTCTTTATTGCAGCCCGGGCTTCTTCATCCGATTTAGCAACTACAAAAGCAATGGGCATACCACAGAAGTCAACAATATCTTCTGCAAATAATGGTTCATCGGGAATGATCCCACCAATCTGGTTTTCGCCGGTTATGTCTTTGTATGTAAAAATATGCACTACTCCCGGCATAGATTGGGCGTCAGAAAAGTCAACATTTTTGATTTGCCCATGTGCTACAGGCGAACCATAAGACACACCAAACAAAGTACCTTGTTGCAATGGAATGTCATCTACATATATGGATTGACCACGTGTATGCGTTCGTGAATCTATGTTTTTCATTAGCTAATTTAAACCAAACATTTAATATGGTTAGAATTAA
>JANPGE010000036.1:0-9531 GCA_031423805.1 Segetibacter sp.
GCTTTCTTTTGATCAAACAATTGCATACCAAGTTCCCATTCGGGAAAGTCCCCATTCTCTATGGCTTCGTGTAGGTCTCGACGGTGATAATCGTTATCGGCTGCTTGTAATTTCAAGGTCTCATCCCACACGGTTGACTGAAGACCTAATTTAGGTTTCCAATGAAATTTAACAAAAGTAGATTTGCCTTTTTCATTCACCAACCTGAAGGTGTGTACACCAAAACCTTCCATCATACGTAGTGAACGGGGAAGAGTGCGATCGCTCATAGCCCACATAATCATATGAGTAGACTCGGGCATTAGAGAAATAAAATCCCAAAAAGTATCATGGGCACTACCCGCTTGTGGATAGCCTGTATTAGCCTCCATTTTTACAGCATGAACAAGGTCGGGAAACTTTATAGCATCCTGAATAAAAAAGACTGGAATATTATTACCCACCAAATCCCAATTACCTTGCTGTGTGTAAAACTTTACGGCAAAGCCTCTTACATCCCTCGGCGTATCTACCGAGCCTGCACCACCGGCCACAGTAGAAAACCTTGCAAATAAGGGTGTCTTTTCACCTGCCCGTTGAAAAATATCTGCCTTGGTTATATCTGATAATGATTCAAAAAGTTCAAAGAAACCATGAGCCCCAGAACCTCTTGCATGAACAATTCGTTCGGGTATACGCTCATGATCAAAATGAAATATTTTCTCCCGTAGTACAAAATCTTCTAATAAAATAGGCCCACGGTTACCGGCCTTTAAGCTGTTCTGATTGTCTGAAATGGGCATTCCATGATTTGTGGTAAGCGCTGAATTATCCTGAGCAGTTTGGTGTGTTTCGCCACCGGGAGTTTTCTTTTTACTATTTGCCATGGTTATATTTTAAAAGGAAAAATTATTTGGATAAGAAAAGTGATAAAATTATTTACCCCTTTTAATTTTGGTTAGGTCTAATATTTAAATAAAAAGATTGTGCCACAAGATTAATTTTAGATAAAAGGTATTAATAGTTATATCGGGTAAAGAATTTATTGATATGTGATGATTAATAACCTACGAATAGAAAGAGTAATCCGATAAAATTAAAATGTGGAAAGCAGATTAATATTTTGAATTCAAATTTTGTAATACGCTTCTAGAGTTGTTTGTAACAACTTTTTTTTGATAAAAAAACTTACTTAAAAAGAACATGATTCAACTGCTATTGATGCTTCTCCAACAACAGGATTATACATTAACCAACATTTTTTTTCGTTATCTGGTGGAAGTTCTTCATCCCAGATTTATATTATTAGCACAGATTTTTCATTACATCAACTTTTTGGAGTTTAAATAACCCATGCAAGGGATTAACGGTGGCGCATTAATGTGGCTTACAGGTTTTATTTGCTCAAAACAACCGGCAATACAAATACACCCGTATATGGCAATCCCCTCCATTAGAATCATTTTCTTTGCAGCCTATGCGGATGGCGTGCCGCCCATCAACATTGTTGATCACCTTTTCAAAGCTCCGTAAATTCAGGTTATCCATAAATGCTAGCCCATCCGAGGTATTGTCAGAAGTTTTTAACACCTGTATCATATTGGTGGGTACTGTTGCCATCATCTCATCGGTAATATCACCAAACTCAAGATTGGCTGCTGCTGTGGCACCAATAATGGTTTGGGTACCCGGACAGGCAATCACTTTGGAACAACCATTGTTATTATCGCTCACCTTACAGTCAAATATGTGGCGGGTGACAGCACTGTTTTCGCCGGTCTTAATAAGGGTGCCATTGTTGCAGGTATAATTAAAACTCCTTAAATCGGGGCTTACCTGCAATGCCTCAACACTTTCTCCGTGTGTAATAAAATAATTTTTATAACCCCGGTCTCCCACATAACATCCGCTTAATCTTTCCAAAGGTTTAGTGACAGAGGTATTGCCGCCTACATAGTTCGGGTAATTGACCTTGGGGTTTTTAGTAACTATCATATCGCTCACAGAACGTTTGATTATCTGGTTTTGCATTACCACATTATATCTTGCAAAGTCAAGGTTAGACTCGCTGCTGCCAAAGGGGAAACCTTTATCATCATCGCAAAAGCCAAAACCCACTCCGGTGAGGGTAAAATCATCATTTTTAGAAGATATATAAATAGCCGGGTTATCACCTTTATATTTATTGTAGTTAAATACATTGTTGATAATATGGTTGTGCGATGGGGTGCTATGCCGCACTACGCCACCTTCGCCGCAATTGCGGTATAGATAAATGCCACCATGATTTAGTGCAGAAAAAAAGTTGTTGGAAATAGTATCATAACTAGACCCGTCTATGGCTATGACAGGTCGGTCCCAACGTTCAAAGGGTTTATTGCCGGTTGTGGTATGGAACTGATTATTACTTATAAGGTTGCGGGTTGATTCTGCATCCAAATAAAGGGCTACTGCAGTAGAATGACCCAGAAGTATAGAATTGATGAGTTTGCTAAAAGAAACGCCGGGTGCAAAGTAAACCGGGTTGCGGCCTGTACCCGTAATGGTCATGCCATCGAGTGTGATAAAAGCTGGTGCATTTGATCTGGCCCTTTCTGCATGACCTGCTTTAAAGGAAGATAATTTATAGTGATTGACCTGTTTACCGTCATCGTCATAAGCCAAACCTTGTCCGTTTTTACACATACCCCAAATGCGAACTGAACCGGTAACCCTGCAATTTTTAATGGTGATATGCGTTGGTCTCTGCCAGGTCCTTACACCATTACTAAAAGTTGACGAGCTAATCACTTCTATCATATCTTTTCCGGCATTGAGGGTGCCATCTCCTCCATTCAGCAGGGCACCGTTACCGTCAAACACAATATTGCTGGATTTGCCACCTTCAAATATCAGCCGTTTGGTAACTACATCATTAGGTTCCAACCTGCAACTGCAATCAATAATTATACTTGAACTATCGGCCGTAGCATTTGATCTTATCTCCTGCATTTTCTTAATATCGCATGGGGGCTTTGGCTTTGAAGGTTGTAATACAATTTCTGGCGGAAGAGGAAATGGTAGTGGCAATGTTCTGGGCTGTGCTGTGGCAATATTAAGAAAGCCACAGTTACAAATAACAAGCATAATATAACCTGTGCAAAGAGATTTTTTTACTCCTTTCATAACCTAAGTTTTTAGTTAGTTAATGATAAGCACTTACCTTCCCATGCATGGGCTACCTGATATGGTACCCTTATAAACTTTACCTAAAGTTAGAATTTTCAAAGCGAAATCTAAAGATTCTCCTTTCCCCAAGTCCTATATTTGGAACTAGCAGGAAATACGCTGATATATTTGATTACAAACAAAAGAACTATACTTTCAACAATTTTATTTTGACCACTAATTAATAAATCATAATTTATAATGGAAATATGGATACTTAATATCAATTCATAGAGTTGTGATGTTACTTTTGTTGCTTCCTGCCCCGTCAAGTTTTGCGGGGTCGCATTTCGTTCATCAGCAGTGCTTTTATTAAACTTTTAACACTTAGGTATTAACAATTTAATTTTGTAAACCTTTGCTAAGTAAATAAATCCAAAATTTTAGATTACTTTAAATTTACCTTCACATTATGCAATCAAATAAACAAATAGCCCTGCAATGGTTCGAGGCCTTTAATGAACATGAAATAGAAAAGCTACTTGCACTTTATGATGAAGATGCAGAACACTACAGCCCCAAACTTAAAATTCATCAACCTGAAACAAATGGTTTTATAAAAGGGAAATCTGCATTAAGATTTTGGTGGACAGATGCATTTGAACGTTTGCCCAACCTGCATTATGAATTACTAAAGCTTACTGTAGAAGATGACAGGGTTTTTATGGAATACATTCGCCAAACACCCGGCGAAGCAGACCTTAGAGTTGGAGAAATATTGACAATAAAAGAGGGGAAAATTATCGCTTCAAGAGTTTATCATTCTTAACTCTAAAAGCAATGTTGTACTATTACTGTTACAAAATTGAAAGATAAAGCTCCTCTACCTTCTTTCTTGCCCAAGGCGTTTTTCTTAAAAATGTTAGGCTTGATTTGATTGTTGGATTGTTGCTAAAGCAATTAATTCTGATGAGTTGCCCTAATTGCGGCCAACCAAAATGTTTTACTAATTCGTTTAAGATAAACTCAAGTGTTTTTCCATGCAATGGATCTTTACTGGGTGTCATTAATAGTTATTTGCGAGTGTCTCTCTTTTCTTAATAAGGTTTAGCTTTTTTCTTTCGGCTACTTCATTACAACCAATCTAAATACTTTTTCAATTCCATCCAGTTTAATAAAATAAGTGCCATTACTGATAGATGAAAGATCAATTTCTGTGTTGGAATTGTACCTAAATTGCTTAACAACAACACCTTGAGTAGAGTATATTGTTGCTAATTTATTTTCATAATTGTATCCAGATGAAACTAAGCTAATGCTTGTGGTAGCAGGATTTGGATAAATAACCAATTCACTATTTACCATTTTGTTGGTTGCTATATCAATCTGACTGTAGAAGAAATTTCCATTGTTTAAAACCTGTTTTACTCTGTAATACAATTTTGCATTTACAGTATATGATTTATGAAGAAAAGTGTAGTTGATTTTTTGAGGTAAAGCAGCTATAGTTCCTGCTATCTGCCAATCAACTGCATCAGTACTGTATTCAACTATATATTGTTTTGCATCGGCTATCTTATTAACCTTCCATGATATTTCTACTAACCGCAGATTAATAAATGTTGCCCGACAATTAATATTAATAAGTGGTAGCACTCCATTGCAAATAACCGGCAGCGACATTGTTTTCAACATAAAATCCCTTGATTTGTTTATGATGTCCTGCCAATAAATAGTGGGTCCGGTTGTAAAAAAAGTTCCGTTAGAAGTACCCCAATATTCATGCGGTTCACCGGGGGCAACATAATATTCGTGTTGAACATTTCTATTAACCAAATGATCGTGTATATGTGCGGAACCATGCACACTTGGCAGCGTAGCAAGATTAAAGGGTGAGCCTTCTGTAATAGGAACAATTACGTCTGCATCTCCATGAAACATTATAAGCGGAACAGCATTATTATCCATCCAACCTGTATCACTTATAGCTCCCCAACAGGAAATAATACCTGCTAAATTGGAAGTGTGAGCACCAGCAACACCTGTACAATTTTTGCATCCTAAGTCTGGTTGTAAAGTAGCTGCAAAAGTACTGGTTGGCCTTTCCGAATCATCTACATAGGCAACGTGCAAAGCCATAAACGAACCCGCACTGCTGCCCCAGAAAAATATTTTTGTAGTATCTATTCTATAAAGTGCTGCATTATTTTTAAAATACCTTATTGCTGCACTTGCATCCTGGGTTGCACGCCATACGGCTCTTTCTGCACTATTGCTGCTAAAAAGATTAAAGTTCATTCTGTAATCCATAGTTGCAGTTACATATCCTCTTGAAGCAAAGGAATCACATAACGAAACCATATCGTCGCTTACCTTAGAACCTGAAACAAAACCACCGGGATGCGCAAATATGATGAGTGCCCTGCTTTGTGCTGTATCTCCATTTGGTTGATAAACATCTAATTTGAGGGCTTGAGAAGTAGTAAAGGCTTCGGTTAAATACACTGCCGGTATACCCGGAGATGTAGCGTAAATAACATCAGGTGTTATTGAAGCCCCGGTAAAAATTCTTTGATTGTACCTGCATTCCTGTGCAAATAAAACATTGGGCAAAAGAATAATTACCAGCAAATAAAATTTCATACCTATAAAGCTAATGATAAAAGGTTAACCTTGAAACAAGGTTATCAATTGACTCAATTTTTCTTTAAGTTCATGACGAGGTAAGATAAAATCCAAAAATCCATGTTCAAGTAAAAATTCGCTTCGCTGAAAACCGGGTGGCAAATCTTTTTTAATAGTTTCTTTAATAACACGCGGCCCGGCAAACCCGATAAGAGCACCTGGTTCTGCAATATTTAAGTCTCCCAACATTCCAAAACTGGCTGAAATACCACCAAAAGTTGGATCGGTAAGCAGACTTATGTAAGGCAGCCCTGCATCTGTGAGTTGTGAAAGTTTTCCGCTTGTTTTTGCAAGCTGCATCAAACTAAAGGCACTCTCCATCATTCTTGCGCCACCACTTTTACTAATGACCATATAAGGCAATTTATGCTCAATGCAATAATCTACTGCCCGGCTAAATTTTTCGCCCATTACACTTCCCAGACTACCTCCGATAAATTCAAAATCCATACAAGCCACAACTATTCCCTTACCATGCACATTGCCGGTAGCTACCCGCATACTATCTGTAAGGTCGGTTTTTGCCCAAATATCTTCAAGTCGTTTTTGGTAGGGTTTCAGGTCTGTAAAGCCTAAAAAATCTTTACTGCGGATGTTGCCAAAAAGTTCAGTGTATTCGTTTTGATCAAAAATTATTTCATAATACTCTTCGCTGCCAATTCGATGATGATAATTACACTTGGGACATACAAAAAGGTTTTCCTTAAGATCAGATGAGGTACTAATATGGTTACATTCGGGACATTTGGTCCAAAGCCCTTCAGGGGTTTCTTTTTTCTCTGATGTAGTAGTTAGGATGCCTTTTTTAATTCGCCTGAACCAACGTGGCTTTCCCTCTTCCTGCTTTTCTTTAT
This sequence comes from Segetibacter sp., assembly GCA_031423805.1. Taxonomy (GTDB): domain Bacteria; phylum Bacteroidota; class Bacteroidia; order Chitinophagales; family Chitinophagaceae; genus Segetibacter. Next base: position 6,666 of record JANPGE010000036.1, read on the forward strand.
CTCCGGTTAGCCGGACATCAAAATCTTCTTCGTCTTCTTTTTTCATAAGGGTCTCTTGGTGATATAAAATTAGACTTTAATTACAAATCTACATTAGATGTAGTCTAAAATCTATAATCTTAAGTTTTTATCCTAAAATAAGCACTAAAACAAACCATCATGCTAATTTCCGTTTAAAAAACAATGAAATTGTATATAATATCCTGTAAAAACAAAATCACACAACGAACCTACAAACAAACATCAAAATTATAATTGAAAATTATAGAATGTTTTTGTAAAAAGATCCGTTGTGTGAAATAGTTGAATTATGCCAAAGTAATACTTTCATCAAGATAAACATCCTGACAAGCGTTTAATAAATTTACGCCTTCGGCAAATGGTCTTTGGAAAGCTTTACGTCCCAAAATAAGACCCATACCACCTGCTCTTTTATTAATTACGGCTGTCATTACTGCTTCCTGCAAATCACTGTCGCCCTGACTTTCTCCTCCACTGTTAATTAAACCAACACGGCCGTTGTAACAGTTTAGTAATTGATATCGGGTTAAGTCAATAGGATGATCAGTAGTTAGCTTTTCATATACCAATTTGTTTGTTTTGCCATGCTTTGTAGCAAGGAAACCCCCATTGTTGGTTGGTAACTTTTGCTTAATAATATCTGCTTGTAAAGTAACTCCCAAATGATTGGCCTGACCTGTTAGGTCTGCCGAGGTATGATAATCAACGCCATCAACTTTAAAAGCATTATTACGTGTATAACACCACAAAATTGTAGCCATACCCAGTTCATGTGCCTGCTCAAAAGCATTAGCAACCTGCACCAATTGTTCAGCACTTTCAGGACTACCCCAATAAATTGTTGCACCTACTGCTACAGCACCCATGTTCCATGCACTGCGAATGGTACCAAACATTTTTTGATCAAACTTATTGGGATAACTTAAAAATTCGTTGTGATTAATTTTTACAACAAAAGGTATTTTATGCGCATATTTTCTGCTCATAATACCTAAAACACCATAAGTAGATGCAACTGCATTACATCCACCTTCTATTGCAAGCTTAATAATATTTTCTGGATCAAAATAAATAGGGTTAGGAGAAAAAGCGCTTCCTGCACTGTGTTCTATACCCTGATCTACCGGAAAAATACTGCAGTAACCGGTATCTGCCAATCGGCCATGACCAAGTAAAGACTGCATACTGCGCAATACCTGATTGTTACGGTTGCTGTTGATCCACTGATCATCAACATGCGATGGCGATGGTGCATGAATAGTAGATTTGTCAATAGTTTTACAAGTATGATTTAGCAAAGATTCTGCCTTGCTGCCCAACAGATTCAGGATTTGTTGATTTGCCATGAAAGATTTTTAGTTTGTGGTGAAAAAGCAAATATAGGAAAATGAAAATTGCGGCAAATGAGTATCTAAAAATGATTCATTTTGCTAACGGGTATTAGTTTTTTTGTATTAAAATTTCGATATAAAATCTAAGGTTTTTCAAATCTCCATAATAATTGAATTTAACCAAAACGACTTCCTCTGCAAAACATTTCAAACTTATCCCTATTTTAGTTAAATGATTCAGCAGTGGTTCAATTGGCGAACAGCCTTTTTTTTGGTAGCCTTAGGTATTGTAAGTGGTACTATTTTCTATTCAAATTACCTCGCTAAAAAAATTGCACATGAGGAAAAACAAAAAGTTGAAACCTGGGTAGAGGCACAACGCACCATACTTACCGCAAATGAAACCACCAATCTAAACCTTGCAACAAGAATTTCTACAGAGAACGATGATGTTCCAATAATAGAAACCAATGAGAAGGACAGCATTACCGGCAACTACTTAAATATAGATACAATTGAAGTAAAAGCAGACAAAAACTATCTTTCTGACAAATTGGATGAGTTTAAAAAATTACATTCTCCAATCGTTTTACCAATCAGTGAAAAGCCATATATCGCTAACAGATATTACTATGGTGAAAGCGATTTACAAAAACAGGTACGGTACTACCCTATTATACAATTGATCATTTTGTTTTTGTTTATTGTTATAGCCATTATAGCACAACGCAGCCGTTATCAAAATACACAAAATCAGGTATGGGCAGGCCTTGCCAAAGAAACAGCACATCAGTTAGGCACACCTGTTACCAGCCTTGAAGGTTGGATAGAAGTCCTGCGTGACATTTCCGGAACGGAGAAAATACTTCCCGAAGTAGAAAAAGATGTAAGCAGGTTAAAGCTCATTTCTGACCGCTTTGGCAAAATTGGCAGCATACCCAAACTGGAAGAAAAAAATATGGTTGAGCAGATTGGCAGTATGATAGATTATATTAAAAAGAGAGCAAGCGACAAGGTAACTTTTTCGCTCAATGCCCATGGTGAAACCAATGTACCCTGCATGATTTCGCCACCGCTTTTTGATTGGGTGATCGAAAATTTATTGAAAAACGCATTGGATGCTATGGAAGGAAAAGGGAGAATTGATATAAATATTTATGACGAAGCAGCATCCGTGATTATTGATGTAAAAGATACCGGAAAAGGTATAAGTAAATTGAATGTACCCAATGTTTTCAAACCCGGTTTCACCACCAAAAAACGTGGTTGGGGCCTGGGACTTACACTAACCCGTCGCATTGTAGAGCAATATCACCGCGGACATATTTTTGTAAAAAGCTCTGAAACCGGCAAGGGGACTACATTTAGGATTGTATTAAACAAATGATTTTTTAAAGTAAATGATTTTATTACTTTTGCCCCCTAAGCGGAGGTGGCGAAATTGGTAGACGCACTACCTTGAGGTGGTAGCGCCTTTTACCGGGCATGGGAGTTCGAATCTCCTCTTCCGCACT
>JANPGE010000037.1:0-5573 GCA_031423805.1 Segetibacter sp.
CCATGCAAAATAATGGTGCTCATATTTAACAACCACCAGCAAAAAATATTGGATAATGCAACCTATCATAGTTGCCCAACCCCACAGCAGATAATAGTGGCTACTATCACTCATAGAGTTTCTGGTAGTTTCTATCATTGACCTTATCAATTGTAGGCTTTCCTGTGGTGAGAAGTTTTTATCAGTTGAATCCATTTTGTATTTTTTAGAAGAAGTTTTGCATAGAAAGCAACAAAGAATACAATAAGGCAAAGTAAAAAATTGCTATGCTCGATTGTATCCTTTGTATTGCAATTTTGTGAATGAAATTATTCAGATTTGCAGGCCTCTAACATTTGTTTGCTTATACCCTCTCCCCAGGTAGGAGACAATTTGTCTGCAGGCTTGAAAGAGCTGTATAGCTCAATAGCTTTTTCAAAAATTGGTTTGGCTTTAGCCTTTCCGCCCCCAAATTCTGGTGGAGTTCCCATTGTGTTTTGGGCTTCCCAATAGTAAGTTCTTGGATTGGTAGGATCCAATTCTCTTGCCGTCATCATAGCTTCACGCATATCAGCGCCATATTTTTGCCAGCGGTTCATTGGGTCTACCATCATGTGTAGGGTTGCAGACATACTTTTTACTAACATGACTTCAGAGTTTTTGGGTTGTAGAGAAATGGCTTTTGAAATAAATCCATCTGCCTTATCTGCAAGTGCATCCTTGTCAGCTTTTTCATCTCTAAAACCGATAAAGATATTGGCCAAAGCAGCATAGTAATACGGTTGCCATTTAGTGGTTTCTGCATTGCCTATTCTTTCAAATGCAGAAGCTGCACTTGTTAGGTCTTCAATTGTTTTTGCAGAATCAAGCATAGTAATATTCTGCTGCATAGCCTGTTGAAATTTTTCATCCTGTGCAGAAGCTACAGCAACAACAGTGAGAAATGAAATTGATAATAATAACCGTTTCATAGTTTTTGTTTTTTTTAATTAGAAGATTTGTTTTTTAATTTTTCATATTCATTTTGGACAGAAAAAAATTGGTTGCCATGGTAAGCTTCAAAATATTGAATAGTTATTCCAAGCCCCCAGCCCAGCATTGGCCAAATGGGCCAGAAATAACTTTCTTCTCCACTTGTAAAGTACCAGATGCCTATCAGCATTAGGTTTACCAATACATACATCAGAAAGCTCCACTTGAAGCCGGCTCTTTTTTTAGCCATTTTCCAGAGCAACTGATCTTTCATTTCGGGTGGAATGTTTGTTTCCATAGTGAAGTTTTTTATGTTTAGAGTTTAGGGTTTAGAGTTTAATAATTTAGAGTTTAATGTTTATCATTTAATCCTTAGCTAAATGAAGGTTTTTTCCTGTCTAGTATCTTGCTACTAACATCTTACTAATAGTTGCTACTATCATCTTGCTACTAATATCGGATTATAAATTACCATTAATAGCATCCTGTGTTCTGTCAATGCCCCAGCTTAAGAATACTCCAAGAAAAAAGAATTGTTTGGCGGGTGGCCTTATAGCTTCTTTATATAAACCACTATAAGAATAATTGTAACCAAAAACCTGATCATAGTTAAATACGTTGGTTACCGATGCTACTATTACTCCAAATGCTTTTCCTATTTTTCTTACATGGTTCAGGCTAAAGCCAAGTGAATGATAATCCTTTGTTTCTCCTTTGTCTGCTATGATGTATTTTCTACTTCCTGTATTGTCTAATTGAAAGTTGTAATAGGGACGACCGGTTGCATACGAATAAGTGAAATTGAAACCTGTAGAAATTTTGCTTACCCATCTTTTTGTAACTAAAGATGCAGTATGATTGGCAGCAAAGCCCGGCTGCAATTGTTGTGGATAGTTCAGGTAATCTCTTTTGGTATCAAGATAAGAGTAACTAAACCAATAATCTAAGTTTTTAATTGTTTTTCTATCTCTCCAAAAGAGTTCTATTCCTTTTGCATAGCCGCTTCCACTGTTATTTATAGCAGGGTACGTTTTTATAAGGTCAAGATATTCTTTGTAGAATGCTTCAATTCTGAAAGTATGTTTTGCATTTGTTTTTTGATAATTAACTATGTAATGAATAGCTTTTGTATAACCAAGATTGCCTGGACTTATGAGTTGTTGATTTTCTGGTTTCTGGTAAAATATTCCATAGGCAGCAGATGCTTGTGCATCTTTTCCTGTTTTATAAGCCATTGAAATGCGTGGGGCAAAGTTTGTTTTGTTAAGGATAGAAGAATGCTCAAATCTTCCGCCAATTTTTGCAGCGACGTTGTTGGTAAGATAAATATCTGTTTCGCCAAATACCGATTTGTAGTGGTCTTTTAAAGTGTAATTGTATTGATTGAATGTACTGTTGACATAACTATACATGTATTCGGCACCCATACGTACAGTACTTATTCCCCTAAGCCTTTTTTCAAAAACAGCACGTATTTGCGATAGGTCTTGTCTACTTGCTAAAGTGAAGTTTTTATCAGTCATCCAATAGGCATTGGTAAATACTTTTGGATTGTTGTTCTGATCTTGCAGTTGGTTATTTATATCATCATGATTAGTGCTGTAGCTTATGCCTGTATTCATTTTCCAGCCTTTACCCAGGTTTTCGCGATAGCTAAGGTTATTATACCAGTTGGTGCTTTTTATACCAAAAGCGTCTTTTACATCAAAACTGTCTATATCCTGCCGGCGAAGGCCAATTTTACTATATTGAAAAGTGGTATAGTATTTTATAAAACCACCCCGTTTTGTTTTCATTCGCCAGTTAAAATCGGCTGTATGAAACTCGGGCATGTGAAAGTAGTCCGGCTTTTGTTTTACAATATTAAAATAGGCTACAAGGTTGGTATAGCCATAATTAAAGCCCCAACTGCTTTTTTTCTTTTTGTCAAGTTTCTGTATGCCGCCACCAAGAAATATAGGAGATATAGAAGCATTGGCTGCTGATTGATCCGGCAGATCTATAGATTCTAAAATTAATGCTGAAGACAGCGCCTGTCCATATAACGCTGAATAACCACCTGTACTAAAAACGGTTCCTTTAAATAAGAATGGAGCAAACCTGCCACGTTGGGCTATGTCGGGAACACTTGTGTAAAATGGGTTATTTACCAGCATTCCATCAATAAACTGTTTGGTTTCATAACCTGCCCCACCTCTAACAAATAATCCTTCGCTTTCTCCCACCTGTTGTGCACCGGGCAATGTTTTTACTGTAGCCGAAATATCAGCATTAGCACCACCGGTTGTTAATACGTCCATAGTACTTAAAACAGTTGCTGCACGTTTTTTATCCCCTGCTTCAAAAGTTCCTGCCGTAACAGTTACAGCTTTTAGTTCATCCAATTTTTCTCTTAATGAAAATGTAAGAGCCAGGTTTTCTTTGTCAATGACTATCTTTTGTTCTTGCTCATTAAAACTAATGCTTGAGGCTACAAGGATATGTTCACCCTTTTCCGTTGTTTTAAAAGAAAACTTACCCAGTGAATCTGTCGTGCCCCCATCGTAAGAATTTTTTATGGAAACGCTAACCCCCGGTAATGGCCGATTCTTATTGTCGGTTACTTTTCCGGTAATTCTAACTTGAGAGTAGGCAACTGTTGTGAGTAAAATTGTTATTAGAAGTAAGAAATATTTTTGCATTGTATTTTGGTTTGAAAAAACAAATGTAGAGTAGTTTATAAAATAAACCAAATTATTTTTTATAATTTTTTCGGCTGAAATCGAATGAAGCATTCTAAATAATGTTAGGAAATTAGATTTCTAAGGTAAAGCCAATTGTAGTTCCCACGTCGGGCTTACTGCGTACATGAATATTTTGTCCATGCGCCTCTATAATGTGTTTGCAGATGGCTAGTCCCAATCCTGTACCACCCACATCGCGGCTGCGGCCCCGGTCGGTACGGTAGAAACGTTCAAAAATGCGGGGTAAATGTTCTTCGGCTATGCCTATACCATCATCACTTATTTCTACCAAGACATGTTTACCATCAGTTCGGTAAATGCTTGCAACTATATGTCCACCTTCTTTTCCGTATTTGGTAGAGTTGCTTACGATATTAATGATAACCTGACGCAACTTTTCCTTATCTGCAAAAACAGAAATGGGTTGCTCACAGCCCTTTTTAATGCTGCATTTGATATTTTTCTTTGAAATTTTAATGGAAAGGGATTCATATACATCCTTCAGTAAATCCTGAATGATAAAATGAGTTTTGTTCAGCGGTTGTTCACCACTTTCAAGACGGGTAATTTCGTCCAGGTCATTTACCAATGTAACCATTCTGTCCACATTTCGCGAAGCATTTTCCAGAAATCTTTTACTAACCTCGGGGTTTTCTATAGCGCCATCTAATAGTGTAGAAACATAACCTTGTATAGCGAAAATGGGGGTTTTGAATTCATGTGCCAGATTTTGCAAAAACTCTTTGCGGTAGGCTTCATTGCTTTTCAGCACTTCTATCTCCTGTTTGCGTTGCAATGCCCATTGTTCCACATCTTCCCTTACTTCATCAATACTTTTTTGTGGCAAAATGTACTTGTAATAAGTTTCTTCCCGTAGTGAAGCTTTAGTCTGAAAAATGAACTTATAAATGAGTTTTATTTTTCGATAAATAAAACGCTGTAAGGTAAACTGAATAAGAAAAAAACTACCCGCAAAAATGATGATAAATACAACAAGCGTAATCAACCAATCAGGATGCAATACATAGTAGCCCAACCCAATAGGCACAGACAATATAGCAGCAGTGAATAACGAAAGCTGTTGAGGGGTAAAGCTTTTGGTGTTGAACATGGATTATAAAGGTAGGGAAATGAAGAATTAAAATTAGGTTAGAAAAGAATAGAAAGCTTCTAAAACCGCAAAATCTCATAATTTTGAAGTATGACAAGCACTTATCGTTTAAACGTCAATGAGCTATCAATGGACTTGCTAAGTTCTATCAGGGCAGCATTCAAGGATAAAGAGATAGTAATCACTGTGACGGAAGCAATTGATGAAACTGATTATTTAGTGTCTTCAGAAAAAAATAAGGCGCAACTACATGAGTCTCTTCTTTCATTAGAACAAGGTAAAGGGGTTATTTTTACAGTGGAGGAATTAGAAGAAAAGTATGGTGCAAAATGAAAACCATTACTTTAAGTCCACAGGCATTGGAGCATTTAGAAGATTGGAAAAAATCTGATCCCAGGACACTTGCAAAAATCATTTCCCTGATTGTAGAAACAGCTGCTAGCCCTTTCTCCGGCACAGGAAAACCTGAACCATTAAAGCATTCGTTAAAAGGAAAGTGGTCAAGACGAATAACCCAGGAACATAGATTAGTTTACGAAGTGAAAGCAGATACTTATCTGGATAGTATCCTGTAAGTTCCATTACGATTGATTATACTCACTTTCAACTTAATGGGTACATTCATACAAATAAATATAAAAATGGTATAAACTGATCTCTCATGATATACGTTGACGCCAAGTTTGGTTAATAACTTTTCACAAATGGTAAATTTATGAAAATAAAACTTAGGCAAATGCGTCATTTCAGCAAAGAATTTAAGCAAGAGAAGGTTCAATTGATTGCGG
>JANPGE010000038.1:0-1823 GCA_031423805.1 Segetibacter sp.
GGTATGCCAATGCCAAGGTTTACATACATACCATCTTTTAGTTCCTGTGCTATGCGGCGTGCAATGCCAAATTTATCTAAAGCCATAGTTGATTATTTTGTATTTAAAAGTGCTAACGGTTTTTGAATCATTACTTTATACTGTCTGTCAAGGGCTTCTGCCATTGTCTTATTGAGGGTGCCAATTGTTTCCAGATTTTTTGTTACCAATTGTGTTGCCATCTCTATATTATCCATGGTTAATCCTTTTTCAAGAAAAGCATTTTCCTCTCCTGTTTTCATGTCTTCCTTGGCATCGTCAGCATCGTCGAGCAATAAGAGTGTAGTGATCAAAGCAAACCATTGTTCTACAATTTTTTCTTTCATTTCTTCTTTTAATTCCAATGCGCAGATGCTGAACAAAAACATATCGCCCCGATGCAGTGCCATAAAAGGTGAAGCCATAATGTTGATGTAATTACCTTCATCACCAAAGTATGCCATGATATCATTGAACCAAACAGTGTCTTTGCAAGTATCCTTTACCAGATCAGCACATTGTTGTATTGCGGTTACACTATCAATTTGTTTGGTCTCTTCCAAAGCACTGATGTGGCCTGTTTGCTCCATTGTAGAAATGTAAGAATCAGACAACAACGCATCCCGGCTGATGCCCAATTTATACAGCAAATCCACAATTAACGGAATGAAAATATAACCCACTCCCGGCCGCAAATAGAGCAACTTTTTATGCCAGTATAAATTGTCGGCAGGCGGTTCCCGGTCAACAAAAAACCGGGCAATCTTTTCATCTATGCCATAGTTAATGACTAAATATTCTGTGGAAATGAACATGTTAATAAGTGTGAAGTGAAAAGTGTTAAGTGTACCATAAACCAGGAACTATGAGTTACTACTTGCTTATTATTCACTTTTCATTGTTCATTGTTAACTGAATTGTTTTTCTTTCTATTCTTTTTTCATAATCCTTGCCCTGAAAGATGCGGTGGACGTAAATTCCGGCTACATGAATGTCGTCGGGATCAATTTCGCCGGGTTCTACTAGGTGTTCTACTTCTGCTATGGTTATGTTGCCTGCTTTAGCCATGGATGTAGAAAAATTGCGGGTAGCTTTTCTAAAAACGAGGTTGCCCATTTTATCACCTTTCCATGCTTTTACAATTGCGTATTCTGCATGAAGGGCTGCTTCCATCAGGTGCATTTTACCGTTGAACTCCCGGACTTCTTTTCCCTCTGCTACTTCTGTGCCGTAGCCTGCGGGTGTATAGAAAGCCGGAATACCCATACCCGCCATCTGAATGCGTGTAGCCAAAGTTCCCTGGGGAATGAGATCAACTTCCAGTTCGCCGCTTAGCAACTGTCGCTCAAACTCTGCATTTTCGCCCACATAGCTGCTCATCATTTTTTTGATTTGGCGGGTTTGCAGCAGCAGTCCAAGGCCAAAATCATCCACACCGGCATTGTTGCTGATGCAGGTCAGTTGCTGCACATTTTTGCGCACTAGCGCAGCTATACAATTTTCAGGAATGCCGCACAGGCCAAAGCCACCGAGCATTATGGTACTGCCGTCTGCAATATCTTTTACGGCCTCATCAGCATTGGTTACTACTTTATTCATACTTGCAAGTTAATGCAACAAAAGTGAAGATTTTTTTGGGAATGGGCGGAGGAAAGTTGGATTGGGAGTTGTTGGCAGAAATAAGCACGATAAGTAACGCAATTACACCACAAAATGCGGGATTTCAAACTTCAATTATTAGAAAAACACAAACGCTGTTGGTGAAGAATACCGAAGCCATTACTGTGGGGGAAGGCAAAAAAAGA
>JANPGE010000039.1:0-17201 GCA_031423805.1 Segetibacter sp.
CGGCATAAATGCCAGGGCAACTTTTAGCGACAATTTGGAAGGCACCCTTTCATTGTTAGAACAAAGTACAACTAAGCGTCCGCTAATCTTGTTATTTTTGCGGTAAATAATATATCCACGATTTCATGAATGAGCGGCTCGCAGCATTGGCTAAAGAACTGGAAGGTGAATTGTATTTCGATAAAACCATGCGTATACTGTACGCTACTGATGCTTCGGCTTATCGTGAAATGCCTTTGGCTGTTGCTATCCCAAAATCCGTAGAAGATTTAAAAAAACTCATTGCATTTGCCCGAAGTGAAAAAACATCGCTCATTCCACGTACCGCCGGTACTTCTTTGGCTGGTCAGGTGGTGGGCAATGGAATTATTGTAGATGTTTCCAAAAATTTCACCTCAATACTGGAACTGAATACTAATGAAAAATGGGTTCGGGTGCAGCCGGGAGTTATTAGAGATGAATTGAACCTTTTTCTAAAACCGCATGGCTTTTTGTTCGGCCCCGAAACATCTACTGCCAACAGGGCTATGATTGGCGGCATGGTTGGTAACAATTCATGCGGCTCTAATTCTGTTGTTTATCGCAGTACAAGAGAACATTTACTGCAAGTAAAAACCTTGCTAAGCGATGGTAGTGAAGCTATTTTTGAAGCAATGAATATAGAAGCGTTTCACGCAAAATGCGAAGGCGAAACACCGGAAGCAAATATTTATAAAACAGTCAGAAGCCTGTTAAGCAACTATGATAATCAGGTTGAGATACGCAAAGAATTTCCTAAGAAATCGGTTGAACGTAGAAATACCGGTTATGCAATAGATGAGTTGCTTGAAACTGCTCCATTTACCGCAGGTCAACCTGATTTTAATTTTTGCAAACTAATTGCAGGTTCAGAAGGTACATTGGCTTTTATTACAGAAATTAAACTGAACATCATTCCCCTTCCTCCCAAAGAAACGGGATTGTTATGTGTTCATTTCAATAGTATAGATGAATCGCTCCGGGCAAACATAATTGCCATGCAGTTTAGACCAAGTGCAAGTGAACTGATTGACCATTATATACTGGAATGTACCAAAAACAATATTGAGCAAACCAAAAACCGCTTCTTTGTTCAGGGCGACCCGGGTGCTATTTTGGTTATTGAGTTTTGCCGAAATACCCGGGAAGAAATTATATCAATTGCTGCACAAGTTGAATCAGCAATGCGCAATGCGGGTTTGGGCTATCATTTCCCCTTATTGTTTGGTGATGATACCAAAAAGATTTGGACGCTTCGCAAAGCAGGCCTGGGTTTGCTAAGTAACCTGCCCGGCGATGAAAAAGCAGTGCCGGTAATTGAAGATACAGCGGTAGATGTACAAGACCTGCCTGCCTACATTGCAGAGTTTAATCAGATTTTGATAAAGCACAACCTAAACGCTGTCCACTATGCCCATGCCGGTAGTGGCGAATTGCATTTACGACCAATCATTAATCTAAAGACCAAAGAGGGCAACCAACTTTTCAGGACTATTGCAGAAGAGATTGCCACATTGGTAAAAAAATACAACGGCTCTCTAAGCGGCGAACATGGCGACGGTAGATTGAGGGGAGAATTTATAAAGCAAATGGTGGGTGAGAAAAATTATGGACTGCTCAAACAAATCAAACAAACCTGGGATCCGGAAAATATTTTCAATCCCAATAAGATTGTTGATACACCGTCTATGAACACCATGCTGCGCTATACGCCGGGGCAGCAGACACCTGCTTTCAAAACTATTTTCCGCTATCACAATCAGGATGTGCTGCAACATGCAGAGCAATGTAATGGTAGCGGTGATTGCAGAAAAACACATTTGAGTGGAGGTACCATGTGTCCCTCTTTCATGGCTACCAAAAACGAAAAAGACACCACAAGGGCAAGGGCCAATATTTTAAGGGAATTTTTGACCAATTCTGACAAGCTTAACCGCTTTGACCATAAGGAAATTTATGAGGTTATGGACTTATGCCTAAGCTGCAAAGGGTGTAAATCTGAATGTCCGTCAAACGTGGATGTTGCAAAACTGAAAGCAGAATTTTTGCAACAATATTACGATGCCAATGGTGTACCATTCAGGAGTAAACTGATAGCCAACTTTACCAAATCGGCTCAATTGGGTGCATTGGTTCCGGGCATTTATAACTTTATGGTTACTACGCCATTTATTGCAAATATTATAAAGCGTTTAAGTGGCTTTGCAGTTGAACGGAGTCTGCCCACTTTGTACAAAACGACCTTGAAAAAATGGCACAACAAAAGACATCAAAACCCTGACAACACCTTGCAAAAAGGTAAGAAAAAGGTCTATCTTTTTTGCGATGAATTTACCAACTACAACGATACCCAAATAGGTCAAAAAGCCATTCTTTTGTTGGAAAAGTTGGGTTATGAGGTCGTTATACCACAACATGAAGAAAGTGGCAGAACATGGCTAAGCAAGGGATTGATAAGGGAAGCAAAAAAAATTGCCAATCGCAACATCATGGCTTTAAGTAAAATAGTAACCTCCACTACCCCACTCCTCGGTATTGAACCTTCTGCTATACTTACTTTCAGGGATGAATACATAGATCTTGCAGATGATGAAAACCTTGAAGCAGCTAAATCAATGGCGAAAAATGTTTTTCTGATAGATGAATTTATTGCCTCTGAAATGGATAAAGGCAACATATCAAACGACTCTTTTACAAAAGATAAAAAGCAAATTGTATTGCATGGACATTGCCAACAAAAAGCATTATCCTCTGTTGCACCTTCGGTAAAAATCTTATCATTTCCCCAAAATTATTCTGTAGAAGTAATACCATCAGGCTGCTGCGGTATGGCAGGTTCGTTTGGTTATGAAAAAGAACATTACGATTTGTCTATGAAGATTGGCGAATTGGTTTTACTACCTGCTGTAAGAAAACAGGCTGCAGAAATAATTGTTGCTGCACCGGGAACAAGTTGCCGCCATCAGATAAAAGATGGAACTGGAATAATAGCGCTGCATACTATTGAGGTTTTATATGAGGCTTTAGTATAAATAAGAATTTATCAGGAATAGAATTTATAAATTACGCTTTCCTTACAATCTCTGCAATATCTGCCCCTTCATAACTATCAATAATCCAATCGGCTTGTTGTAATTTTTCTGCCGGGTGTGTGGTAGTAATTGCAATACATTTCATTCCTGCACTTTTAGCAGCCGCCACCCCTATTGGTCCATCTTCTACTACAAGGCATTGTTGAGGGTCAATTTTAAGTTTATAGGCAGCCCTTAAGAATATATCAGGCGCAGGCTTGCTGTTTTGCACTTGCTCACCGGTTACAATTGCATTAAAATATTTCAAAAAATCAAGCCTTTCTAACAGCAACATCGTTTTCTGCTGACGGCTACTTGTAGCTAACCCAACCTGAACATCATACCGCGATAGGTGCTGCAAAAAATAATTGGTAGCAGCAACCGGTTTTACAGGATGTTCATTTACATAATCTACAAAACGGTCAAATTTCTCAATCAAGACCCTTGCAATATCGTCTTCATTAGAAAAACCTAAAATATTTCTGATGACATCAGCACTTCTGATGCCTAACAGGGGTACGTAACTTTCATAAGACAAATCTCTACCATAGGCCTTAAAAACTTTTTCCCAGGCTTTGTAATCAGCTTCTGTACTTTCCAGCAAAGTTCCATCCATATCAAAAATAATAGCTTTGAAAGGAAAAGGTTTTTTGCTGCTGTTGAGCTTTGTAAGTGGCAAATTTTCTGTCATCTGAACGAAAATAAGTTAAGATTTCCTTTTGATAACGTATTTTATAGGTCGTACGTATTTTGATTTCATTTTTAGAATTATTACTTCATTGAAAAATGAACTCTAAATTTTAAATTATTTAATAAAATCAACCGCTTATAATGAATCTTGGAAAACTCAACAACAAAATGCTTTCTTTGTAAATTATACGCATCAAAACTCCTTTTTTGAATGAAAAAATTAGCATTGATACCAGTACTGATTTGTACTTTTTTTTACGCTATAGCCCAAGATGTAATGACACCCGAATTGCTTTGGAAACTTGGCAGGGTAAATCCTGTTGGTTTAAGTAAGGATGGAGAAAATGTCATTTACACAGTTTCTATCCCAAATGTTGAAACAAATAAAAGCGCTAAGAAAACATATTTAATTCCTTTAAAAGGTGGAGATGCTAAAATAATTGCTGATAGCAATGATTACGTAAAAAACGACAGGATATCACCAAATGGTCAGTATGTGCTTTCTGCTGAAGATGTCCTTATAAAAAAAGTATTGGGAAAAGATATTTACCCCGACCTTCCAAAAACAACTGCACAAGTATATGACCAACTTAGTTATCGCCATTGGGATGAGTGGGAAGATGGCGCATTTAGCCACGTATTTTTTGCACCGGTAAACAAACCCGGGGATAAGAAAGATATTATGGCTGAACTGCAGCATGATTGTCCCCAAAAACCTTTTGGTGGCGATGAAGATTTTATTTGGGCACCTGATGGAAACATAGTTTATGTAACCAAACCTAAGTTTGGAACCGGTTATGCACTAAGCACCAACACAGATATTTACAGCTATAACATTGCTACCGGCGTTACTATCAATCTTACAGAAGGTATGTATGGTTATGACCTTGCACCTGCTTTTTCTACAAAGGGTATTATGGCGTGGATGAGCATGAAGAGAGATGGCTATGAAGCAGATAAGCAGGATCTTTTTATTTATAATGGGAAAAGCAAAATAAATCTAACGGCCAATTGGGATGGTACTGTTGAGAGTTTTAAATGGAGCAATGACGGTCTCCGTATCTATTTCAATGCACCTGTAGATGGTACGGTTCAGTTGTTTGTTGTTGATTATCCTGCAATGGCTTCAAAACCATCTGTTGTAAAACAAATAACAAAAGGCGATTTTGATGTTACGGGTATTGTTGGTCAGTCGGGTAATACAATGGTAGTAACCCGTACAGATATGAATCATGCCACAGAACTTTATGCGGTAGATTTATCTACAGGTAAAATGCAGCAGCTTACCCATGTAAATGACGAAGCATATAGCAAAATAAAAATGGGCAAAATTGAGAAACGCTATGTTACTACTACCGATGGCAAAAAAATGTTGGTATGGATGGCATTTCCACCTGACTTTGATGCAAAAAAGAAATATCCTACACTGCTTTATTGTCAGGGTGGGCCACAGTCTCCGTTGACACAATTTTATTCTTTTCGTTGGAACTTTCAATTAATGGCTGCTAATGGATACATAGTTGTTGCACCCAACCGCCGGGGAATGTATGGCTTTGGTCGCGAATGGAACGAAGCCATCAGCAAAGATTGGGGTGGTCAGGTGATGAAAGATTATTTGTCTGCAATTGATAATGCAGCTAAGGAAACTTATGTAGACAAAAGCCGCCTTGGTGCTGTAGGTGCAAGTTATGGGGGTTACTCTATATTTTACCTTGCAGGTATTCACAACAATAGATTCAAATCATTTATTTCCCACGACGGGGTATTTGATATGCGTAGTATGAGTGGCACTACCGAAGAAATATGGTTTAGCAACTGGGAAAACGGTGGATATTATTGGGAAAAAGAAAATAAAGTTGCGCAAAAATCTTTCACACAATTTAATCCAAGCGATTTGGTGGGCAAATGGAATACTCCAATTCTTATTATCCAAGGAGGCAAAGACTACCGAGTACCTATTGAACAGGGTTTACAAGCTTTTCAGGCGGCACAGCTTCGAGGCATTAAAAGCAAACTACTTTATTTGCCAGATGAAAACCATTGGGTTTTAAAGGCTCAAAATGCTTTGGTATGGCAAAGGGAGTTTTATAAATGGCTTAAAGAAACATTGTAATTGGTGCATAATCCTCATTTATAAAATCTAAATTTTTGAAGTTGAATTTTGCTTCTGCTAAAATATATTTGATGGAAATATTTAAGATGTGCAACTCAAACAATTTTTTTGAAAACTATTCGTTGTTATACACAATCACTTATACACATTTTAAGAATATGTTGCATATCTAAACCAATTTATGCACTTTAACTATAATTTGCTTGCTATTAACCGGCTATAAAATATTTTTGAATTGATGAAAAAGTTATTAACCCTTTTACTTTTTGTAAACTCTATACTACCTGTATTTGGTCAACCATCTTTTATTGATTTTCAGAAGTCATATCCCAGAGTGGCTACTGCAATGAGGGAAAAAGAAGATTCGCTTAAAAAACAGTTTGCACATGCAGGTTTAATATGGCCAGCAAAGCAAATGTATGTTCGTTCATTTAAGTATGATAGTCAATTGGAAGTTTGGGTAAGAAATAGTAATGACGAAGCATTTAAACTTTTTAAAACTTACAAAGTTTGTGCAATGGCGGGTGCAGTAGGACCAAAACGGATGGAGGGAGATTATCAGGTTCCTGAAGGGTTTTATTACATCAACGAGTTTAACCCGAACAGCAATTATCATTTATCCTTAGGCATAAATTATCCAAATCCTTCTGATAAGGTATTGAGTGATTCTGTTCGTCCGGGTGGAGATATTTACATTCATGGCAATTGCATTACCGTAGGTTGTATTCCCTTACAAAATAACCAAATAGAGGAGTTATATATTTTGGCTGCAAATGCAAAAAACCAAGGACAGGACTTTATCCCGGTTCACATATTTCCCATAAGGTACAACATTCGCAAAAGCTTTGATTATCTTGCCCGTACTACAAAGGACAATCAGGATTTGCAACGTTTCGCAATAAAAATAAAAGAAGTATTTGACTATTTTGAAGACAACAAAAAACTCCCCCTCATCTTCATTAATAAGAAAGGCGATTATGTAGTTATGTAATAGAGGTTAAGGGTTTTATTTAGGTTAACTTCTACTATTAATTTAAACCCTTGAGCATTATTCATTTTTTTTATTTTCTTCCTGGGTATGAAAAGTAACCTTTTTTGTACGCGGATGGATAATTTTATGTGCAAGGGTTTCTTTTATCCAATGCTCTAACCTATGATGAAGGGGAACCAATACAGAGGCTACACCAACTAATATAAGTAGCATATAAACGGGAGAATGGTGCGTCCAAAAAGAAATAGTAGGATGTATTAATAACGATATGTATTCAAATATTAGTAACAATGCCACTGTCACCATAAAATTGATCGTTGTCAGCCGAATGCGCTGCCGAACAATCAGAATTATTATTAAAGAAAAAATAAAGATAAAAACTGCTATGGCAATGTACTGCAGATTATTTTTTCTTTCCTCCTCGGCACGCAATTTTTCTTCTGCTATTTTTTCCTGTCGCAATGTTTCATTAATAGTAAGATTTTGAACTTGTTTAACTTTTTCCTGATTGAATAAACTGTCCTTAGCCGCAATCATGGTCTGCTGGTAAACAAATGCGCTGTCTATATTATGATTTGTCTGGTAGTATTGGGAAAGAAAAAGAGAAGCGTCATAAATGAACTTAGTGAATTTTTGTGCTTCCGCAATTTTGTAAGATTTAGTTGCATAATGAAGTGCTGAATCCAACTCTTTAGTTGCATAAAAAGCCTTAGCTATGCCAAGGTAAGATTCACAAAGACCATCATCATCTTCAGTATTTAAAAAGTATGAAAAGGACAATCTGTAATACTCTATTGCGAGTTTATATTGTTGTGATTTGGTTTTGATATTTCCCAGATTATTAAGTGCCGTACCAATACCACTTTTATAATCTATTTTTTCTGCGAAAACTCTACCAATCTCTGTATTAATACCCGCAGAATCGAGGGAATTCATAACCTCATAATAATTTCCAATATTTATATAACTTATACAAAGATTGGTTGTGTCACCTATCGATTCAAATATTTCTTTTGCTTGAAAAGTGTACTCTAATGCTTTTCGAGGCTCATTTTGCGTAGAGTATAAGTCCCCTAAACAGGTTAAAACAGTAGCTCTTGCTTTAACAAATCCATTTTTTTCAGTTATCTTCAAGGCACCTAAAAAATTTTCGAGAGCTTTAGTGTAATTACCCAATTGCGTTAACAATACTCCTTGAAGATTTAGACTATAAACCCTTCCTTTATCGTAATTTATTCTATCGGCTATGAACAAAGCTCTTTCCGATAGTATTAGAGCTGAATCAGGTTGAGAATTTAAGTAAAGGGTTCCCAACTTAATTGCATTCATGACATAATTAGTATCATTTTTTATACTCGCCGTTAATTCCTTTAAATTATTTTCTTGATTAGACTGCGCTTCTGTATTAGAAGCTACTCCAACAATCAGGAGAAATATTAAAAATCTTTTTAGCATTGTTCAAAAGTAGAAGTAAATTTAGCAAAGAATTAAAGGGAAATAGTTTTCCGTAAAAATCTGTAGAAATTTTTCTTTTGCAAAGGAATTTTCAAATAACTTTACACCATTCGATGTATTAAGTATTAAATACCTAAAACTAACAATTATGAAGCTTTCACTAAGAATAAAATTAATAACTATTTTATTTTTCCTGTTAACTCCTTTTCACTACTCCTTTTCCCAATCGAAACCGTCAATTGGAGAAAAAACTATAAAGCCAACCTTACCAAAAGATCAACTCCCTGTCGGCAGCGAAGGACCTAAAAGTAATTGTGAACAAGCGCTTCCCTCGATCGACTTCAAATCTTTTCTGGCCCCTAAAACAATAAAACCTACATTACCAAGAACTAATAATAATAACATTAATCTATCTGCAACAAATATTTCCGTTTTACAAAAAGCAGCAGAAATAATTAAATCAAGGCCTGAATGCAGGGTACAACTTCAAGGACATGGGGGAGCCACCAAATTGGAACAACAACTTAGCTGGGACAGAACTAATGTTGTCTTACGATATCTGGTCGAAAAGACCGGTATAGCTCCCGGAAGATTCAATTTTGAATATGGCTTGGAGGGGGACATAAACATGGTCGATATTTCCTTGACCTCTAATGAAGGACCTGACTCGGTACCTGCCCCCCATCCAAATCTTAGAACTACCGGACATTAATTTCTAAACTAAGTTGCCTTGTATAAAGCTCTAGTTATCCTTTATATCATTTGCTTTGGTTTTTACCTGCTGCTGAGCAGATTTCCCGACTATTTCGAAAGCGATTTTATAAAGGGTACCGTACAGGCTGATAGCTTTTCTGATCTTAATAAAGATAACAGCCTGATTGTATCATACCGGGTTGGCAGCGAATTATTGCAATACCAAACTGATATGTGGTTACCGAAGCATTACAACATTGGTGACCAGGTAACTATTATTTACAATCCCTCCATTCCCCAAATGTCTTCTTTATATTCCTTCATTGGGTATTGGATAAAATGGCCTGAACTAATATTTACAGCAAGTTTTTTTATCTTGCTTTTTCTTGTGGCAAAATACATAACGGGTACGCCTGAACAGGAGGATGAAGTATACAACCAATGGGCATAAAACCTACATCTCCACATGAAATAATATCTACTTCATGAGAACAATTCTATTGCTTTTTGTTTCCAATATCTTTATGACATTTGCGTGGTATTGGCATCTTAAAGACAAAGGTATTCCGCTTTGGAAAGCTGTTCTGATAAGCTGGGGTATAGCTTTTTTTGAATATTGTCTTACAGTGCCTGCCAATAGAATTGGCTTTACAACCGGATGGAATGGATTTCAACTAAAAATAGTTCAGGAAGTAATAACACTCATTGTATTTTGCTTTTTTGCGGTACTCTATTTGAAAGAACCTTTGCATTGGAGATATCTGATTAGTTTTTCCCTCATTTTAGGCGCCGTATATTTTGCATTTAAAAAATAATTGCTTCAAATTGCCTGACCGCAACTTTTAGTTTGTTTACTGAATACATTAATTAACTTTATTGGTTAAGCAGTCTGCTACTGCCTAATATATGTCAATATGAAGATTTTATCAGCGGAACAAATACGGCAATGGGATGAATATACCATATTGCATGAACCTATTGCTGCTATTGACCTGATGGAAAGGGCTGCCGCCAAATGTACCCGTTGGATTATTGAAAAATATGGTAACCATACACCCATAAAAATATTTTGTGGAAAGGGAAACAACGGCGGCGACGGTTTAGCTATAGCCCGTCAGTTGTCTGCGCACAACATAAGCAGTGATGTGTACATTATGGAGTTTGGCAATACAGGTACGCCCGATTTTCAAACTAACCTTACACGACTACATCACCTTCCGGTAAAAATTCATTTTTTACAGCATACTGATTTTTTACCTGTAATTGCTGAAGCGGAAATCGTAATAGATGCCATGTTGGGCACAGGATTAAAAAGACCTTTGGATGGGCTGTATAAAGCAACGGTACAACACCTTAACCAATCTAACGCTACCATAATTGCTATTGATGTACCTACAGGATTATCAACCGACAAAATCATCAGCAGCACTGTCATCAACGCCTCCCATACACTCACCTTTCAAATTTTAAAACTTGCATTTTTGCTGCCTGAAAATGAAAAATACACTGGCGAAGTAACTGTTTTGAACATTGGTCTGCACCCTGATTACCTAAACACTGTTCATGCTGTTTTTCAGTTAAACGAAAGAGATTTTGTAAAAAGTCTGTTGAAGCCCCGTAAGAAATTTGCACACAAAGGCAATTACGGTCACGCTCTTATTGTAGCAGGAAGTAAAGGAAAAACAGGCGCTGCGATTTTATGTGCAAAGGCTTGTTTGCGGTCAGGTGCAGGATTGGTAACTTCTGCTCTTCCTGAATCCTCTTTTCCTGCATTACACACTACTGTGCCGGAAGCAATGGCTATAGAAGAAACAAGCCTTTTACAGGCAGATCTATCAAGGTACACCGCTATAGGTTTAGGCCCGGGCATTGGTACCAATGAGGAGAGTGTGCATATTGTGCAATCCATTATGGCAAACTTCAACCAACCAATAGTGGTAGATGCCGACGGCCTCAACATATTAGCCGCTAACAATGAATTGTTGCATGAATTACCACCCGGCAGTATACTCACCCCCCACCTCAAAGAATTTGAACGCTTGTTTGGTGCTTCGCAAAATCATCTGGAACGGATACAGACTGCCCGCTACTTTGCACAAAAATTATTTATTTACATTGTCATAAAAGGACACTATAGTGCCATAGCCTGTCCCGATGGTGAAGTTTACTTTAATAACACCGGTAATGCAGGTATGGCTACCGGAGGTTCAGGCGACGTACTGACGGGAATTATTACCGGTTTGTTAACGCAAGAGTATGCGCCTAAAGATGCCTGTATAATTGGCCTGCACATTCATGGCTTAAGCGGTGATTTAGCAGCAACAAACAACAGTCAGGAAGCTTTGATTGCAGGTGATATAATTGATTATCTCGGAAGAGCCTTTTTATCTTTATCGGCTGTCATTTAGTTAGTCCTGTTTTTGGCTATTTCCCATAATACTATACCAGCAGCAACTGCAATATTGAGTGAATGCTTCATACCGAATTGAGGTATTTCAATACAGCCATCTGTCAGTGCCAATACTTCATCACTCACACCTTCAACTTCATTACCAAAAACAACGGCAATTTTCTGATCTCCGGCATAGTTTAGCCTTTCCAATGAAATGCTTCCCTCCACTTGTTCTATTGCATAAACCTGGTAACCATTCTTTTGAAGTTCAATGACAGCATCGGTTGTGGTGGGGTAATACATCCAATCTACCGAATCCATTGACCCAAGCGCAGTCTTATTAATTTCTCTGTGGGGTGGCTGTGGGGTGTAGCCACATAAAAAAATAGCTTCAATCAGAAAGGCATCTGCAGTCCTGAAGACACTGCCTACATTGTGCATACTCCTGATGTTATCCAATACAGCAATGATAGGTGTTTTGGTTGCAAGCTTAAACTCCTCAACTGTCTTTCTACCCAATTCATCCATGCTAAGTTTTCGCATCTGCTATTGATTATATTTTGCTCAAATAATGTAACTAATCATATTGCTGTTGAACCCCAACTACACCAACTCAATAACCGTAATCTCCGGCAAAATACCCACCCTGCCGGGGTAACCAATAAAGCCATAGCCGCGGTTTACATACAATTTTTGATTGGCCTCTTCGTATAATCCTGCCCATTGCTTATACACCCATTTTACAGGGCTCCATTTAAAGAAAGGTGTCTCCAAACCAAACTGCATACCATGCGTATGGCCAGCAAGTGTAAGGTCTATATCGCTGTATTTTGTCCTTACTTCTGCATCCCAATGTGTGGGGTCGTGGCTCATGAGTATTTTAAAAGGATATTTTTCAGCACCCGGGTAAGCTTCAGACATTTTTCCATAACGGGAAAAGCTTTTTCTTGCGCTCCAGTTTTCAATGCCTATCAGCGCAATTTCGTCGCCGTTGCGTTGCAAGGGCACATGTTCGTTCAGCAGCAATTTCCAACCCATTTGTTTTTGCAGTTGCTTCAGGTTGTCAAGGTTTTTATGCCTTAACTGCTCGTTTTCCCAGTTTACATAGTCGCCATAGTCATGGTTGCCTAAAATACTAAATACACCCATTGGTGCTTTTAAACGGCTGAAAACATCAGTGTAATTGTGCATTTCTTCATAGCGGTCATTTACCAGGTCCCCGGTAAATAAAATAAGGTCAGCATTTTCTTTCAAAACCATCTCCACACCATGTTCTACAGCTTTTTTATCGGTAAAACTACCTGAATGTATGTCGCTCAACTGTACAATCTTTAATCCCTTAAAACCTGCCGGTAAATTGTTGAAAGCAAGTTTAATCCGCTTTATCTGATAATTGTATTTGTTGGAGTATCCATAAGTGAGCAACCCAAAAAACCCTCCGCCAAATGCAAAGCCTGCCCAACTTAGAAATGCCGAACGGCTAAGATTCCACGCCGGACTTGTCATAGTTTCGCCTGAATCTTCGGGCATAAATTTGCTGATTAGCCATGTTATGCCGCGGCGTACATCGTCTAAAAGAAAAAATACAGCTGCAAACAACTTGGCTATAAATAAGCCGACAACGGTAGCAAAAACATAATTTCTGATTGTTTTGGGCCATGTATCAGTATCAAAAAGCGGCATCATAACTATAAATGCCATTGAAGCAACAGAAATACCCCAATAAATACTGTAAACCACCAATCGTGTTTTTTCCGTTGCCCCACTTGCCAATGCCCTGACTGCCTGAAAAACATAGACATCAAGCAATAGCATGATGCATATGATCACCCACCAACCACTTCTGTTTCTCATTTCCTATTTTTTTGCAAAGTAAAAGTTTAATGTTGCTCACAGAAAATACGGAAGCAACGGAAATCTTTGTTGTGAAAAATTTATGTTTTTATGCATGGATTTAGGCTCACGGAAAATATGGAAGGATCGGAAATGTAAGTTTTTGGAAAAAACTATCTAAAAATATAAAGTCTATTACTTAGCCCCATGTTGAAATTATTATAACTAATTGCCTTTACTTTTACCAAAACGCTTCACTGTTGAAAACTTAACCTCTTGTATTAATTTATCTTACAGATAATTGTTCGCGGATATTGTATTTTTGCGGCGGTAAAAAAAATAAACGTATTCATACATGGGAAGAATAATTGGTGTAGCCAATCAAAAAGGTGGGGTGGGCAAAACAACTACTGCAATAAACCTTGCTGCAAGTTTTGCAGTTTTGGAGTACAAAACGCTACTTGTAGATGCAGACCCACAGGCTAACAGCACCACAGGCGTGGGGTTTGACCTGCACAATGTAACGAGTAGCCTGTATGATTGCATGGTTAATAATGCTACATCTAATGATGTTATTTTAAAAAGTGATATCCCATTTCTAGATGTAATTCCTTCTCATATAGACCTTGTTGGTGCGGAAATAGAAATGATAAACTACCCTAACCGGGAAATGGTACTAAAGCAATTGTTAACAGCAATAAAAGATGAATATGATTTTATTGTCATAGACTGTTCACCCTCACTTGGGCTAATTACTGTTAATGCTTTGGTTGCCTCAGATAGTGTTATAGTTCCGGTTCAGTGTGAATTTTTTGCTTTAGAAGGTCTTGGTAAGTTGTTGAATACCATTAAGATAGTACAAAGTAGACTAAACCCCAATTTGCAAATAGAAGGAATATTAATGACCATGTACGATGGCCGTCTTAGATTGTGCAATCAGGTAGTAAGTGAGGTAAGAAGGCATTTTGACGATATGGTTTTTAGTACAATCATTCACAGAAATACCCGCCTAAGCGAAGCGCCAAGTTTTGGTAAACCGGTGATTTTGTATGACAGCGACAGTAAAGGTGCCATCAATTATCTAAATCTTGCCAAAGAAATATTGCAAAAAAATGATATGACAAGAATTACGCAGGAAGAAAGAATGATGGAGTAAATGCTAATGTGCTAATGTGCTAATGTGATAATGTGATAATGTGATGATTTGATAATGTGATAATG
This sequence comes from Segetibacter sp., assembly GCA_031423805.1. Lineage (GTDB taxonomy): Bacteria > Bacteroidota > Bacteroidia > Chitinophagales > Chitinophagaceae > Segetibacter. Next base: position 14,478 of record JANPGE010000039.1, read on the forward strand.
GAAAACAAAAAGAGTCCATTGACCAACATACCCAGCTAACCAACTAACAAATAAACCAGTTAACCAATTAACCAATAAACGAATTAATCGAATCAATGTCAGGAAAAAAAGATGCATTGGGTAAAGGAATCAGAAGCCTTTTGCAAAATATAGATTCAGATTTAAAGACTACCGCAGGTACCTTAAAAGAACCGGTTGTGGAAAGGGCTACGGGTATAAACCGTATTGCTATTACTAAAATTTCCATTAACCCTAAGCAGCCACGTAGAGATTTTGATGAAACTGCTTTAAACGAATTAGCAGCTTCTATTAAACTGCATGATATAATTCAACCCATAACGGTTACTCAACTCAAAGATGGTAAGTATCAACTAATAAGTGGAGAAAGGCGTTTCAGGGCCAGTAAAATAGCAGGATTACAAGACATCCCCGCATATGTAAGGCAGGCAAATGACCAACAGTTACTGGAACTTGCACTACTAGAAAACCTGCAACGTGAAGACCTGAATGCAATAGAAATTGCACTTAGTTACAAGCGTATGATGGAGGAGTTAGACCATACACAAGAACAGGTAGCGGAACGTATGGGCAAAGAAAGAAGTACTGTAACCAACTACCTACGATTGCTCAAATTACCTCCCGATATTCAGTTAGCAGTTCGTAATACTACCATTAGCATGGGGCATGCAAGGGCATTGGTAAATGTTGACCATGTAGATAAGCAACTCTACATTTTCAAACAAATAAAAGACAATGGCTTAAGTGTACGTCAAACAGAAGATTTGGTAAGAAAGCTTTATAAAAATGATGCTAAAACTGTTAAACCTGCTTCAAAAAACAATCTGCCCCCTGCCTACAAAAAAATAGAAGATAACTTAGCTTCCTATTTCGGAACAAAAGTAATACTGGCACACAACAAAAACGGTTTTGGCAGCATCAGTATAGATTATTACTCACTACAGGAGTTGAATAAAATATTGGAGCAAATGAATGTGTCGGCAAGCTAAGCCCATGAAGTGTACCCGGTATATTATTCTTTTATTTTTCTGCTTCGCAGGGAGTACAACGTTTGCTCAAAATGGCAAAGACACGCTGTCACATGTAGTCACAGATACTGTTTCCAATACAAAAAACCCTTTTTTTGAAAAGGATTCGAGTTCAGCAGTAAATAGAAATAGCGGAAAGAAAATAACTAAGCATGAGCCCGGTAAAGCAACGCTAAGATCACTTATTTTACCGGGTTGGGGACAGGCCTACAACAAACGCTATTGGGAAATTCCTATTGTTTATGGGGCTTTAGGCGTTACAGGGGCCATTTACCTGTACAACAACAAATGGTACAAAAAAACCCGTGATGCCTACGACATTAAGGTAAACCGTTTGCAAGACACTGCACTCATAGACCCCAGGTTGCAACCACTTTCACCCAACTCGTTACAGGTGTATAGAAATTCGTTTAGAAGAGACAGAGATTATTCTGCACTTTGGTTTATCATATTTTGGGGATTAAATATTGTAGATGCAACAGTTTTTGCGCATCTTAAAGCATTTGATGTAAGCGAAGACCTATCTCTACAAATAAATCCTGTAATTAATTGGAACGGTTCTAAAGGGATTGGGTTAGCTCTGGGTTTTAAATCGGGTACTATCAGCGAGCACCGTTTCATTCTACCCTAAAAAGAATTAAAGGGGGATTTAATTCTCAAACATTTCACTTTCAATCTTTTAAAATCTAAGAGTCTGAAAACGGCTAGTGCCTTTTACGTATTCCATAAGTTTGTGAAGCAAATCTCTTGTTCAGTTGTGATTTAGCAAAGCCATTTGTATATTTGTTGAAGGACGGTAGTTTTTTCACAGACTGCCCGTTGGTGGCTATAGTGACAAACCTCATAACTTTTAAATAAAAAAAATGAGAATATTTTTAGTTGCTGCAGTTGGACTTTCTCTAACCTTGCAAAGCTGTAACGGACAAACACAATCAAAGAAAAAAGAAGTTTATAATAAAGACTTCAATTGGACAATTACTATTCCTCAAAATTTTGATACTGTTTCAGCTAACGAATGGGCAAGATTACAAAACAAGGGACTTGATGCATTAGAGAAAACTTATGAAGGCAAAGTAGAAAATAATGCCAGTACAATTTTGGTTTTTAAGAATGACCAGTTCAACTATTTTGAATCGAACTATCAACCATTTGATAGTGCGGCTAATGGCAATTATTTGGAAAGTTTTAGAAAAGTAAACGACATATTTTATGGGACTATCAAAGCCCAAATGCCTGATGCAAAAATTGACTCTGCCTCTTCAACAGCAGTTATAAGTGGGTTGACATTCCAAACTTATAAAGCGATAATCTATTTTCCAAACAAAATGGTTATGGAATTTTGGATGTATAGCAGGCTTTTTGATAAAAGAGAATTTACAGTAAACATTATGACAGTTGACAAACAAAAACAAAAGGCACTTTTAGATGCTTGGAAAAATTCTAAATTCTTACAAAAATAAATGTACAGCCCCCAACACTATCTGTGTAAAAAAACAAATAAATCAGGCAATATTTTTTAAATAATTATCCAGGTATTATACACCCGATTTTACCACAGCAAACACCCGTTTTAAAAGTTTGTTGCAAACTGCTATTATCAGCTTTTTGTTTTTACCTTCAACTTCTGAAAATTATTGGGCTTCAGTTGTTGGCAGAGGCTTCGAATATCCCAACAACA
>JANPGE010000040.1:0-5627 GCA_031423805.1 Segetibacter sp.
TGATATGGCCTTAGTTGATTTGGTAATGCCTAAGTTGGGCGAAAGCATTATGGAAGCCACTGTTCTAAAGTGGTCAAAAAAAGTTGGGGACTCCGTAAAACAGGATGAAACTGTACTGGAAATTGCAACTGACAAGGTTGATAGCGAAGTGCCTTCAACTGCTGCCGGCGTATTGACAGAAATATTATTTAATGAAAATGATGTAGTGCCAATCGGTACTGTAATTGCACGAATAGAAACCGCTGCAAGCAATGGTGTGTCTGCACCTACACAAACTGCAAGCCAACCGGCAGCACAACCTGTTATAACTAAATCTGAAGAGAACATTCCCTATGTACCACAACCTACTCAGCCTGTAAATGTACCTAATGCAGGAAGCAACAAATTCTATTCACCATTGGTGCTGAATATAGCCAACAGTGAAGGAGTAAGCATGTCAGATCTTGAAAACATATCCGGAACCGGAAATGAAAACAGGGTTACAAAAAAAGACATCTTACAATACGTTGCCGACAAAAAAGCCGGTAAGACCCAGCAAGCACCACAACAACCAATTGCAGTGCAACCAACTCCTGTTCAGCAACCTACACAAACTGTAACAACTCCAGCACCTGCACTACAGGAACTACCGCAACAATATGCTACACCGGGTGGCAATGTGGAAATTATAGAAATGGACCGGATGCGCAAAATGATAGCCAAACACATGGTTATGAGTAAGCAGACAAGTCCACACGTTACAAGTTTTGCTGAAGCAGATGTTACCAACATGGTAATGTGGCGCGAAAAGGTGAAGAAACAATTTGAAAAAACGGAAGGGGTAAAAATAACTTTTACACCCATGTTTATAGCCTGTATTACAAAGGTTATTAAACGCTACCCTTACATTAATTGCTCTGTTGACGGAGATCGAATTATACTAAAGAAAGACATCAACATTGGCATGGCTACAGCATTGCCGAGTGGCAATCTTATAGTGCCTGTAATCCGCAATGCTGATTATCTAAATCTGGTAGGCCTTAGCAAAATGGTAAACAATCTTGCAGACAGCGCAAGAAACAACAGACTTAAACCAGACGATACAAATGGTGGCACATTTACCCTTACCAACGTGGGCACATTTGGTAGCCTTATGGGTACACCAATCATCAACCAACCACAGGTAGCTATAATGGCTGTTGGTGCAATTAAAAAACGTCCCGTTGTCATAGAAACTGCCGAAGGCGATGCAATAGGCATACGCCACATGATGTACCTTTCATTAAGCTATGACCATAGAGTGGTAGATGGTAGTATTGGCGCTAGTTTTCTTACAGATGTTGCTAAAGAATTTGAGAATTGGGATATGAACAGGGAATGGTAATTTCCTTTTAGCTTTTATATAAAGTTCAGCGTTTGTGATTAATTGTACTGATTAATTCAAACGCTGAACTTTTTTTATGCAATCAAATCAGGTTATTCGTTAATGCTTATAAAAGTTTGATTATTGAATCTTTGTTTCTTTGTAATAAATTATTCTGATTGAAGTCTATTCTTTGCTATATAACATTACTTCTATTATTGAGCTTACGTAGTAGTAGCCAAAACAACTATTTAGGAACATGGAATGTTGCAAACATCCAATATAGTTTCAACAAAAAAACCAGTATTTGGGCAGAAGGTCAGTTGCGTAGCCAAAAGTTTATAAATGATTTTTTTTACCACGAAATAAAAACGGGGATCAATTATAAACCAAACAAAAGCATTAGCATTTTAGTTGGTATTGGTCAATACAATACATACTCCATTGGAGGCAATTTTAAAAAACCGCTAACCGCTCATGAATTCAGACTTTGGGAACAATTTACGCTTGTAAATAATATTGGAAAATTAAAATTAGAGCATCGTTATCGTATAGAACAAAGATGGAGAAACGAAGAATACAGGAGTAGATTTAGATACAGAATAAATCCGATTCTTCCCATTAATAAGGATAAACTTCAAAACAAAACACTATTTGCCACCCTTTACGATGAAATCTTTCTTTCAGATAAAGCCGGCTATTTTGAACGAAACAGGTTTTTTGCAGGTTTAGGATACCAATTAAGCAAATCAATAACATTGCAGTCAGGGTGGATAAGGCAGTTTGACTACTCATTTACGCAATCATCAACAAAAGACTTCTTGCAGACAACATTATTCATAAGGCTTCAGCATAATAATGAATCAACTGACTTACACCCAAGCTCAATGGATTAACAATCATATTGATGTCAAAATGTTGTCATTCTTTTGCATTGGTATTGTATTCACTATTTCTACCGTAGGTTTGTAAAAAATTCATGAAACAAATCAGGACTGAAAACAGTAGGTGAACTGTTCCATCAGATTATTCAAACAAACAAAAACTATTACCAATGAAGAAATTTTTCATGCTAGCAATCATTGCAGCTTTTTCTATGAATCTTATGGGGCAGGTAAGTATGCCTGCCGCAAGTACTACACAAACTATTAAACAAGGTTTTGGTATGGGTAATATAGAACTTACCTATAGCCGACCTTCTATCAAAGGCAGAAAAGTATTTGCCGAAGGCAGTGAATTAGCCCCTTTAGGTAAATTGTGGCGTACAGGTGCTAACGCTGCTACTAAAATTAAGTTTACAGATTTTGTAACCATTGGTGGCAAAAAATTAGACAGCGGCACTTATGTATTGTACGCCATACCAAACAATAATGAATGGGAAATAATCATTAACAAAGGTCTCGAAAATTGGGGTATTGATGGCTATAAAGAAAGTGAAGATATAGTTCGTTTAAAAGTGCCCGCAATAAAGATTTCGGATAATATAGAAACCTTTACTATGCAGTTTGCCGACATCAAAAATGAAAGTTGTGAATTGCATCTTATGTGGGGAAATGTAGTGGTAAAAGTGCCTATGACTACTGATATTAAAGACAGATTACGCAAGCAAGTTGAGACTGCACTTCAAAAAGCTCCATATCAAACAGCTGCAAGTTTCTATTTTGAGTGGGACAAAAACTATCCTAAAGCATTGGAAAATATAAATAAAGCTATTGAAAGTAACCCAAAAGGATTTTGGTTATACCTGACAAAAGCTAAAATTGAAAAGGAAATGGGTGATAAAAAGGCCGCAAAAATAAGTGCCGAAAAAACCATTGAAATTGCTACACAAGAAAAAAATGATGACTACGTAAGACAAGCAAAAGAGTTAATTTCCAAATTATAAATCATTTTGAATTTAATAGCAAAAGACCCTGCAAAAACAGGGTCTTTTTCTATTATTAAATTCTATTATCATGGCAATAAAGCGAACTTTTTTTCAAGAAATTGGCCGTTTACAATATTGCTTCGTACTGAAGCTGCATGTGAAAAAACGCCAATAAATTTTGGTTCATTATCAATTACCAGATATACCGGGGAGCCTGACATAGCATCATAATCTTTCTCACTCTGATATATTTTGTTTGCAGTATTATTAACATCCGTTACACCGGGTTTGCTATCAGTAGGATACACCAACAAACCCACCGGATATTGCGCAGCATAAACACCACTTGACCTAAACTCAACAGGATAAATATCTATACCCAAGGTATCTTTCAAAGGCAAGGCCACAGCATCTACAAATCCATTTTTCAATTTAAATGCATGCCATAAACTTTTGCCGTTTTTTGCAACAAGGTTTTCATATTTAACAACACGTTTACCGGTTTCTTTAGAGTTATGATAAATGGCAACACGTGTTGGGGTTAAACCTTTTCCTCCACTACCCCAATAGCCATTCAAGAGATTATCTTTTGTGTACATCGGCTTCTTTTGCACCCACAATTTGTTGGCAACACAATGATAATTAGTAACTAAATAATTTTGCGTAGCAGACCTTATAATGAAGCCTGTTGAGGTTCCTACCATTTTATTGCCTCTGTAAAACTCCAGGTATAAACCCTCCTCTGACGGCCAACGGGAAAACTGTTGGGAATGAACTACTAATGAAAACAAACAAAGAATTGGTAAGTAGAATAATTTTAGCATGTTAGTTGGATTATTAAAACAAATTACGAAAAACAATTGATTTACTCTATTATGACTTTAAGAAAGATTTTTTATCTTTACTTATTGATAAATGATTATGACAGATTTTCAATTATACAAAGAACTTACTTCTTTACCTGATGAACTTAGGAATGAAGTGCAAAACTTTATTCAATTTCTTAAGTCTAAAACTCCAAAAACTCAACCTCCTAAAGAACGTAAATTTGGTGCTGCTAAAGGATTTTTTAAAATGAAGGATGATTTTAATGAGCCACTTGAAGATTTTAAAGAATACATGTAATGGATTTACTTTTAGATACACATGTTTTTATCTGGTTTCTAAATGGCGATGAGCAGTTAAGTACAAGGGTAAGGAACTTAATTAAGACATACTGGTCAAAAATAGTTGGTAAAATCGGCTACAATTGTTACTGGTAGCGAGTTTGGGAGTAGTCAATTGAAAGTGGTTTCAATTGACTATTTTTCTTTCATGAAAAAACGAGTTTGGCATGCCCAATTTGTTCTATACGAAGGGTGCAAAAATGGGGTTGGCAAAACGGTAAGCAGCGCTATCGTTGTGCTGATTGTTGCCACAATTTTATTCTCTCAAATGAAGGTGTAAAGAAATCTAACCAGTTTGTATGGTTTTACAAATGGGTCATGGAAAGGCAGGTTTATAAGCACTTGGTCAGAGATAGTGGAATGAGTCAAAGCAGCCTTCAGAGGTTGTTTAAATTTTACCTTAAGGCACCTCCGAAAAATACAGTTGAAAGCAAGGGACATGTTCATTTGTTGATTGACGGCACTTACTTTGAAAATGGGCTTTGCCTTATTCTCTATTACGATTATGACATCCAATATGTACAACTGTTTAGAGAGACCAATCAGGAAAAGTTCAAGGAAATTAAAGAGGATCTGGACAATCTGAAAAAGCTGGGTACGCAGGTATATAGTGTAACCTGCGATGGACATAAAGCCATAATGAAAGCTGTGGTCAAAATCTTTCCTAACGCTATTGTCCAACGATGTGTAGTACATGTTAAACGACAGATAAAGAGCTACTTAGGAGCAAACCCTCAACTTATTCAAGCGAAAGACTTACTTTATTATAGCCGTCAGATTACCCGTATTAATTCTTTGGAACATGCACAACAATGGCTATTGGAAGTACACCATTGGTATAAGGAACAGAAAGCATTTATCAATCAAAAATCAGTCAATGAAAAAACTGGAAGAACCTGGTACACGCACAAGCATTTACACCAGACAGCCACTCACCTGATCAATGCCATTCCGAACTTATTCAGTTACCTCAACGACGAACAAATACCCAGTTCCACCAATCAAATAGAGGGCTATTTTTCTCACCTTAAAGAGAAACTTACATTACATCGGGGGCTAAGATTTGAAGCCAAAAAGAACTTTATCAAATGGTATTTGCACTTCAAAAATCAAGAAAAGCGAAATAGGTTTTCTTAGACATAGGCATGCCCGAAAATGAATAAAGGAGGCAAATGAATGCCTCCCATTTTCAGTATATGCATTGAGCTATTTCTGGTAGGTTGCTCCTCAGCAGAGCCCACTTCCTCTTCGC
>JANPGE010000041.1:0-37307 GCA_031423805.1 Segetibacter sp.
AATCGCTTCTTGTCTTTGTTCATACTCATTCATAATGATTTTATGTGAGTATCAACATTTTATGTCAAAGAACTATGAAAACTGTTACCTATGTTCTGCTACACTAAAAAGTGTAACCTATGTATTGCTATTTATCAATTAAACCCTAAACCCTAAACTCAAATAAAGGGCGGCGAAAATAACGGGAGTGGGGGAGACGGCAAAAAGAATAAAATTGGTTAATTTTTCGTTTTTTATTTTAAAGAATTTCATTAATTTTACAGTATGATACAAGCCCGACTAAAAACTGTGGAGAGGAAAACAACTGTTTCCCGTGCCGAAGTAAAAGCAGCATGGGCTAAAGTATTGGGGATACATGAAGATACAAAAACAGTGAGACCTTCACCAAAACCTACTAAAAAAACCGTTGTAAACAAACAGGGTTAATCACCTTATGGCTGATCCGCAATACAACAGTAACGTTTTTATCAATTGTCCTTTTGATGCAGAATACAGAACAAAACTATATGCGATAGTCTTTACTGTGTACAGTTGTAGCTTTAAGCCAATTAGTGCTTTAAGTGAAGATAATGGCGCAGATAACCAGCTACAAAAAATTCAGAACCTTATTGAAAAATCGCGATATAGTATCCACGACATTTCCCGTACAGAATTAAATGAAAAAGGTTTTCCCCGTTTCAATATGCCTTTTGAGGCAGGCATTTTCTTTGGCGCCAAAAGATTTGGTGATAAAGACCAAAAAAATAAGAATGCGCTCATCTTTGAAAAAACAAAATTTACCTATCAAAATTACCTTTCTGACTTAAGCGGCATTGATACCAAGGCTCATGATAACAATCCTGACACAATTATAAGAGGTATAAGAGATTGGCTAAAGACTTCCTCCCGGAGAACAACTATACCCGGACACCTGATTATTATCGATAGTTTTCATAAATTTCAGTCTCAATTACCTGCTATACTTGCAGTTATGAATTTAGAGATGGAGAGTCTTCCATTCAACGATTTGTGTTTGATAGTTGAGGAATTTTTGAAAACTATTATGGTAAGTGAAAAAGGCGAATAACTGCTTACTGTTTGTTAAATAACCTGGTAAGAATTGTGGTTTTTTGAGGAAAAAGTAGTCTGTAAGATTGCCCAAAAAAAATTTTTAATCACGAATTATTGTCTAAAGTTGCAATAGTTGGGAATTATTTGATATTTTTATAAAAATAAATTACATCATGACAGGTACAGTTAAGTTTTTTAATGACACAAAGGGGTTTGGATTCATCAAGGGTGACAACGGCACCGAAGTGTTCGTTCACGTTACAGGATTGAGTGGTGGCACTACTTTAAACGAAAATGACAAAGTTGAATTTGAAGTAGAAGAAGGTCGTAAAGGTCCAACAGCTATCAAAGTTAGAAAAGTAGATTAAGAAATAAATCTCTTTTAATAGTTCCGTTCAATATAACAAAAATGGAAGTATTAACCATCTCAACATAGTACTAACTGTTGATTTTTCAAACAAATTTCCATGGTTGTAGAATTTATTCTGCAACCATTTTTTATTAATCCTATTCATATCAATAAAAGACCAATTGTATTGTACTATTTGGGTATAAAGCCGGCATTAAATACAAAACAGTAGGAGTAGGTATTATTCAAAATATTGCTATTTATTAAAAATGGAATTTATGTTTAGTTTTTTATTTTTTAAAAATTAAGCCATTCTAATTTAATTCAACACTGACTAACCCACTACCTCAATTGTAGGAAGGTATAGATTAAAAATAGCACCATTACCCGGTGAACTTTCAACTGTTATAAGACCATTGTGGTTTGTAATAATTTTTTTGCAAATTGCGAGTCCTATACCTGTACCTGAATAGTGGTGACGGGGATGCAGTCTCTGGAAAATTTCAAAAATTTTATTTTCATACTCCTGTTCAAACCCAATACCATTGTCCTTAAATTGTATAAGATGATATTCAATTTTTTTGTTTGCGAATGAGGACATAATTTCTTTTCCGCCAACAATTCTTGTAGTAATGTAAATAAGTGGCTGTAGGTCAGATTTACAATATTTTATTCCATTATCAATCAGGTTTGTAAACAGTTGACTTAATTGAATAGCTATTCCTTTTATAATAGGAAGTTTATCACATCTTATCTCTACTTTTTTTTCATTAATAATCTCCTCAAGGTCATTTTTTGATAATTTAAGAATTTCGTTTAAGTCGCATTCTTCAAAATTAAATATGCTGTTGTTGGCAAGTGAAAAGTTCAATAGTGAATCAATCAGGTTTTGCATTCTATTACTTGCCGATAGAATTCGGTTGAAATAGTCCTGTTGTTTTTCGTTAAAAGTTGTACTTTCTAAAATGCGTTTACAAAATATTTGAATTTTTCTTAAGGGCTCTTTTAAATCATGACTTGCTATATAGCTGAAAGAGGTAAGTTCTTTATTAGATTGTTCTAATTGTAAATTTTGTTGTAATAATTGTTGTTTGGATTCTACAATTAATGTAATATCATGTGCAATCATAAGTACTCCATCAATTTGTAGAGCGCTGTTTTTTAAAGGAACTAAAAAAAGTTCAAAATATTTTTTTGTAGGTGGTGAATAGTATTCATTTTGATGCACCAATTCCCCTTTTAATGCTTGCTGCAAATTGTCAAATAAACCTGTATGCCTTACATGAGGATATAATTCTATGAAATTTTTACCAATCAGCTCGTCCTGAGTTCTGCCATATACGGCCACACCTGCATTATTAAATTTTCTAAATATGAGATCTTTATCCAAATAACTCATCACATCTACAGATGCATTAAATATTGCATCTACAAAATGCTGTTGTTGTTCCAGATCATTATTTTTCTGTTTCAGTGCCTCAATTGCTTCCTGACGCAATGCACTCTCATCTCTTGCCCTTACAAAGGCTACAGACATAAATATAACTCCAAACATAGAAAGTATAAGTGCAAATACGGGAGTAAGCTTTATGTTCTTGTTGTTTTTATCTATTCTATGTTTTATTGAACTGTTTTGTGAATCTATCATTTCATTAATAAGATTGCTGGTTTCTTCCATTTTTATCTTTCCTTTATTAAGTGAAGAAATAATGAATGTTCCCGGGGTATTTGACTTACTAAGTTCAAGGGTTTGATTTACAATAAATAACTTTTCAAATGTTAACCCCTTTAGATATTGTAACCGTGCTATCTGATTGTAATGATCAGAAAGCAAACTATCTAACTCTTTAAAGATTAGGGGGATGGTAAAATTTGTATTTTTCAAAGATTGTAAATAACTACTATCACCGGTTAGTAGAAAACCTCTCTGACCTGATTCTGCATCTTTTAAAATAGCCTGCAGTTCTAATAATTTATGTTTTATGGAATTGGTATGATGAACCTGTTTTGCAGTTCTGCCTAAATCTTTTATATTATTGAAAGAAATAAATGAAGCCGTAATTAAAAGTACAATGAGTAATGCAAAAAAAAGTGAAGAGGCATTTTTAATAAAATATTTCATTAATGATATCAAGGTATTTATAGATAGATGGATAAAAGAAAGCTTTATGAAATTTTATCTATTACACGATCTTTAAAGTTTATTTACAACAAATAGTCATAACTTTTTTAGAAATATAAAAAACAAAAAACAAGTTAAAAAAATTAAAGAAATGATTATTAAAATCAATGTCGTTAGATTTTAATTCAATATAATCTATCATCAAATAATAATTTAAAAGAATGAAAATTAATTTAGCCTCAAATTTAAATCTAAACAAATCCTCAACTATTTTATAAGACTTTATTTAACATTACTTATTTCTTTTTGCTTAAAAAGAAGAGATGATATTTTTTAGGTTAATAATAATCCTGTTTTTAATTTAGGTTTTTTTATTTTTGATATTACATCTTATCTACTGACAAACTTTTTTATTACTATCTTCAATTTTATGAATATAATTGATTGGCTTTCAGCCCACATAGAAATGGTATATGTTGTACTCCTTTCCATTTTTTTAGGTGTAGAAATAATTGGTAGGGTACCCAGTGTCCTTCACACACCATTGATGAGTGGCGCTAACGCCATACACGGAGTTGTCATTATTGGTGCTATAATAGTTATGGGTCGGGTTGATGCAGGAAATTATCTGTCATTAATAATTGGATTTTTAGCCGTGGTACTTGGAACCCTAAATGTGGTTGGGGGATTTGTTGTAACAGACAGAATGCTGTCCATGTTTCGCAAGAAAAAAAAGTAGGTTTTCTAAAATTTAATTCTTAACTATAATACATTATATTTTCCAAAATAAATGTTTTGGAAAATTATCAGAACTAAAAATATAAAAATCACCTAATCGAATAACCAACCAAAATAAATGCAAAGCATACTTACCATTTCATATCTTATAGGTTCAATAAGTTTTATCGTTGGGTTAAAAATGCTATCTCACCCAATGAGTGCCAAGGCGGGTAATCTTGTAGCTGCAGCAGGTATGAGCATTGCCATTTTTGCAACCATATTCTTGTACAGAAATAATGGGGAGTCTTTACATAATTATGTATGGATATTTTCTGCCCTTATACTCGGAACAGTAATGGGAACTTTAATTGCAAAAAGGGTACAAATGACTGCTATGCCCGAAATGGTTAGTCTTTTTAACGGTATGGGAGGTGCTTGTGCTATGTTGATTTCTGTAATGGAATTCAGACATATTTGTGCTACCTCATCCTACAATAACGGGTACTATTTGCTAACTGAATCAACCGGGCATTTACACATTTTTATTATTATTGTTGCCATGGTTATTGGTGCAGTTTCTTTTTCAGGTAGTTTGGTTGCTTACGGCAAACTGAATGGAAGTGTTAAGGATTTTTCTTTTAAGGGTCAACAGTATATAAACCTGATTTTGTTTGGTGTAATCCTGGTGTACATTGTCGTCTTTTCATTAAATACTCCCGAATCCTTAAATGAAGGCCTAATATTTTATAACTACCATTTATATTTATTTTATGGGCTTATTTTTTTATCCCTTTTTTATGGGGTAATGTTTGTATTACCTATTGGAGGTGCAGATATGCCGGTAGTTATTTCACTTTTGAATTCTTTTACGGGTATGGCAGCAGCCTTCGGTGGGTTTTTGTATGGCAATCAGGTAATGCTTACCGGTGGTATTTTGGTAGGTGCTGCGGGTACTTTGCTTACAATACTTATGTGCCGTGCCATGAACCGCAGCCTTAAAAATGTTTTATTGGGTGCTTTTGGTGCTTCATCCGGTGTCTCTGACAATTCGCAGGCCGAGGGTGGCTATAAAGAGATTTCAATAATGGATGTAGCAGCATTGGTTGGGTATTCTTCAAAAGTAATGATAGTGCCCGGCTATGGTCTTGCTGTTGCACAGGCACAACACATTTGCCACGAATTAGAAGAATTGTTAATTGAAAAAGGGGTAGAAGTATCCTATGCAATACATCCTGTTGCGGGTAGAATGCCCGGACACATGAATGTTTTGTTAGCCGAAGCGGGTGTTGAGTATGATAAACTACAGGAAATGGATGATGCAAATGAGCAATTAAAAAGAACTGATGTTGTACTAATTCTAGGCGCTAATGATGTTGTCAATCCTGCAGCCAAGTCAGACCCTGCTTCTCCTATTTATGGTATGCCTATACTAGAAGTTGAACAAGCCAAGGTTGTTATTGTAAACAAGCGAAGTATGAAACCCGGTTATGCAGGTATTGAGAATATGCTCTTTTATCAGCCAAAAACCTCCATGCTTTTTGGTGATGCAAAATCTGTTTTACAAAACCTTGTAAGCGAAATCAAAGGAATGTAAATCTTTTAATAATCATTCCACTGTTTTGAGTATTCTAAAAAAAATATGGAAAAATTGGTAAATCAACTATACCTGCCGGTAATTTAACTACTAGACAAAACTACAATTAGTAACAAACTAAGAGGCTGCCGAACAAACCATTTCTTTACATTTGCCCAATGGCAACAAAGGAAATGAATAACAGGTCTGCTTACCATGAATATGCCATAGAGGATAAATGGATAGCAGGTATAATGTTGTTAGGAACTGAAGTTAAAAGCATTAGGGAGGGGAAGGTAAGTTTCAACGATAGTTTTTGTATGCTCCATAAAGATGAATTATGGGTACGAGGGTTATATATAGCCGAGTATTCACTGGGAACTACAAATAATCATGTTGCAGTTCATGATAGAAAACTATTGCTAACAAAAAGAGAGCTACGCAAAATACAGACAAGAATGAAGGATAAGGGCTATACAATTATCCCTCTAAAAGTATTCTTCAATGAAAAGCAATTGGTAAAAGTAGAAATTGGTCTGGGAAGAGGAAAAAAACTTCATGACAAAAGAGATTCACTTAAGAAGAAAGATGCAGACAGAGAACTTAAACGAATCCTAAAATAATAATCTCATGTTTATTTGCAAACACTAAATACATTAGTTTGCATTAAAAGCGATCAATCATACATATACATGAAGCTTACTTATTTCCAAATAACTATAACATACCGGGTAAAATTCTTAATATTATTTATCTGTTGCTGTCTTATTGCTGGTTTTACAAAAACTTATGCCCAACAAGACGTTACTGGTGAATGGTATGGTGTGGGATATGTGAAAAAAAATGGTGAACACAATAGTTATTTGGCAGAAATGATTTTGAAGCAAAAAGGAAATAAGGTAACAGGAACTTTTAGTTACTATTTCAAGACAGATAGTTTTAGCGCCAATATTAAAGGTGTTTATCATGAAGATAAAAGGTGGCTCGAATTAAATTCAACACCAATTCTAAACTATATAGCAAAAAATAAGAATGGTGCGGATTGTGCTATGGAAGGTGATTTTACATTAATGGCATCCTTATTAGAAACAACACTTACCGGACAGTTTAATCCAACTTATGCAGACAGGCTTTTGTGCCCTGCTATTACTATTAAATTCGTAAAATATATTCCCGATACTGCAAAGCAGGCTCAAACCGAAATAGATGAAGAAGATACAATTGAAAGTGTGAAACCAATAATTAAACAAGATACTGTAAAGCAAATTCAACCTGTAAAGCCTATTATTAAAGATACAACAAGGCCGGTTATAGTAAAAGTGGAGCCTAAAAAGACAGATACTGTAGCTATTGCAATACGTCAGGATACCATAAAAGCAAATATTGTAATGCGTGATACACTAAAGTCGGGCAGAGCAATAGTAAGTAGTAAAGATTCTTTAAAAAATGTACCGGTTGTAATAAAAAGACCGGTAAATCCAAATGAGAAATATATTAGAGAACTATACCGTAGAACTTTTGAATTAGTAACCCCTGTTATGGAAGTTGAAGCAGATAGTTTAACAGTTAGTTTTTATGATAATGGTGAAATTGATAATGATACCATTTCTGTTTTTTATAATCGAAAACCTGTTTTATTATCCCAAATGCTTAGTGGTAAGCCTATTACACTGAAGTTAAGATTAGATACTGCGATAAATGAAATTTCAATGTTTGCCGAAAATTTAGGTAGAATACCACCAAATACTGCAGTAGCTATTATATACGCAGGTGGACAACGGTATGAATTAAATCTTTCCAGTTCATTAATGACAAATGCAACTGTTAGATTCAGAAAAAAACCCAAACCAAAGGATCCAAAAAATATTAATTGACCTTTTTTGCATTTTTTTGATAAAATAAATTTGTTTTTTTAGCTTGATAACTAAAATCAGCTAACATATTTATAATTTATATAAATACATATCCTTTTTGGTCAATTTTTAATAAATAATTTTGCTAAGTTTTCTTACTTTTACAGCCCGGTATAAAAAAACCCGGACTATTTTATGTCTGAAAACGAAATTGTTAACCCAAACGCTGATGCACAGGAGACCGCACCGATAGCAGAAACAACTGCTAACGAAGCGACTACAGCGACAACAAATGCACCTGTTGAAGAAGCACCCGTTTCTTCTGAAGTTCCACAAAACAATCACACAGAGAATGCAGCTATGCCTGAAGAAGTAGCGGTAGAAACTGAAGTAGCAGAAAAGCCACGCAGATACGAACCTGCTGTTCAAACTCCGCATGACGATTTTGATTGGAGTATAGACAAACGTAACGTAAGTACTTACAAAAAAGAAGAAAGAGAAAAGTATGATAGTGTTTATGACAACACTTTTGTACAAATTAATGATGGTGAAATTATTCATGGTAATGTAGTAGCGCTTACAAAAACCGATGCTGTTATCAATATTGGTTTTAAAAGTGATGGACTTATTTCACTAAATGAATTTCGCGATTTACCAACGCTTCAAATCGGCGACGATGTAGAGGTAATGGTAGTTGAAAAAGAAGACAGACAAGGACACTTACACCTTAGCCGTAAATCAGCAAGAATTTTCCGTGCGTGGGAGAGGATTGTTGAAGTTCATAAAACGGGGGAAGTTGTAACGGGTGTTGTTACCAGCAAAACTAAAGGTGGTCTTATTGTAGATGTTTTCGGTATGGAAACATTCTTACCAGGTTCTCAAATTGATGTTAAGCCTGTAACTGATTACGATCAGTTTGTAGGAAAAACAATGGAGTTTAAAGTAGTTAAAGTAAATGAAACTATTAAGAACGCTGTAGTATCTCATAAAGCACTTATTGAAAGCGATATTGAAGCTCAAAGAGCTGAAATTATGTCTAAGCTTGAGAAAGGTCAGGTACTTGAAGGAACAATCAAAAACATCACCGACTTTGGCGCATTTATGGATCTTGGCGGCTTAGACGGTCTATTATACATTACTGATATCAGTTGGGGACGTATCAACCACCCAAGTGAAGTTTTGAAACTGGATCAGCGTCTGAATGTGGTTGTGTTAGACTTTGATGATGACAAAAAGCGTATCAGCCTTGGTCTTAAGCAACTTACTCCACATCCTTGGGATGTATTGGCAGAAGGTGTTAAAGAAGGTGAAGTTGTAAAAGGTAAAGTAGTAAATATAGAAGATTACGGTGCATTTCTCGAAATTATGCCGGGTGTAGAAGGACTCGTTCACGTAAGTGAAATTACATGGGCAAATACCCCAATTAATGCTAAAGAATTCTTTAAACTGGGGGATGAGTATGAAGCTAAGATCGTAACCCTGGATAAAGACACACGAAAAATGAGTTTGTCAATCAAACAAATGACAGACGATCCATGGAGTTCTATAGAAAATAAATTCCCTGAAAACAGCAAGCATAAAGGATTAGTAAAAAATATTACTCCTTATGGTGTATTTGTTGAGTTGGAGCCAGGCATTGGAGGTATGATTCATATCAGCGATTTAAGCTGGTTGAAGCGCTACAACCATCCGGGTGAATATACCAAAGTTGGTGAAGAGATTGACATCATCATCATGGGTATAGACAAAGAAAACCGCAAACTCCAATTAGGACATAAGCAATTGGAAGAAGATCCTTGGAATACGCTTGAAGATACTTTTGGTATCGGTACTACCCATGAAGGAACCGTTACCCGTAAAGATGATAAGGGAGCAACTGTACAATTACCTTACGGACTAGAAGGTTTTGCACCTGCCCGTCACCTTATGAAAGAAGACGGCAAGAGCATTGCTATAGACGAGCATGAGCAGTTTTCTGTTATTGAATTTGACCGCAATGAAAAACGCATTGTTGTAAGTCATACACGCCTTTGGGAGCAGGCACAGCATCAGGAAAAAGAAGCTGCTAAAAAGGAAGAAAGAGTTGAAGCAGAAAAAACTGCTAAAGCAGTAAAAAATATACAGACTAAAGTTGAGAAAGCAACACTTGGTGATCTGGGTGCATTGGCTTCTATTAAAGAAAAATTGCAGCAGGAAGAAGGTGGTGATAGTCAATCATAATACCTATTTCTGATTTGGATTTTATTAGAGTCCCCATATTTTTATGGGGACTTTTTTTATTCAATTCCTATTATTAATAAAATAGCATGATTACTGAAACAATAATTATTAAAATAAATCGTTAGCCTTTCTGGAAATCTGTACAACAAATAATTGTTTTATATAATTTAATAATTATTTTGTATTGAGTCCCAAATTTTTTATAGAGCTTATGATTTTCACGTTAAAATAAAATAAATATTATGAAATTATCACAATTTATGGCAGAAAAAATTTTTGGAAAGAAAGCAATTTCTTTGGGTTTGAAGAACTTCAAATTAATAACAAACAATAGTGGTTTATTAACCCTTATTGTTATAGTTTGTTTTGCCACTACTAACCCCTTAAATGCACAAAATATTTTTTCTGGCGAAAGAGTGCAGGTTGTTGGTTCATATAATGGTTATGTAACCAACCCATACGGTAGCGATTATAGAACTTCTACCTACAGAAGGCTTTCTGTTGTAAGTGGTACCCCTACAGATGGCAGAGGACAATGGGCTACAACCATTAATATTCAAAACTCTGGTGGGGATGCCACACCAATCAATATGTCTGGGGGTGGTAGTAATGGATTCTTATTTATAAGTGGTCCTTCATCAAACCGTTTTCAAAATAAATGGGTATTCAGTGGTATTGGTCAGGCTGCAGTAGGAGCAATAAATACCATTTCTGCATTTAATAGCGGTAATGATATGGGGCTAAATATGAATACTACAGGATATTACACCATGATATTTAACGACTGTGGTTATACTCAAACTAACGCTAAATTTTATGTAGGTTTTACCGAGAATTCGCCTGTAAGTGTAAGTCACAATGCAAACTCATTTGTAAGTGGAGCGGTTGTAGTAGATATTACTACTAGTGACGCACCTTCTACTGAAGAGAAGGTATATGTAAGGTATCGGGTGGGTACTAATGATTTTTCAACTGGTACATCTGTTGTGGAAGCAACAGGAAGTAATACCAATTGGAGTGCAAACATTACGGGTTTAAACTGTCTGGAAACTGTATATTATTATGTATTTACCAGTACACGCACCCTTACTCAAATAAATGCCGGAAATGAATTTGACCGTTCTTTGGCAATCTTACGTTATGATGATAATGCAGGTTCAAATTATTCTTTTACCCTTGTTCCTAATGCAATAACAACAGTTTCTTTACCGTCTAATCCTATTTGTGCTAATACTACAACTACACTTACTGCAAATGGGGTATCAGGCACAAATGCAAATGTAAACTGGTACACCGGAACAGGGGCAACAGGTACAAACCTTGGAACCGGGGCTACCTTACCCAACGTTGGACCCGGACTTTATTATGCAAATGTTACCGGTGGTTGTACTACTCCTGCCGAAACCTCTGTAAATGTTTATGCTTTTCCCGGAAATTCAGAATCTACAGTGTCTATTTGCAATAGTTATTCCTGGAATGGAACAACCTATAAAGCCTCTGGTGATTACTATTTTAATACAACAGGAGCAGGAGGTTGCGACTCTGTAGCAACCTTACACCTTACTATCCTTTCAGTAACATCAAATTATACATCTGTAAATGTTACAGGGTGCAATGGTACTGCAACAGGCAGCATTACTATTAATCCAACCTACGGTGTTAGTCCATTCACCTATAGAATAGGAACAGTAGGTAGTTATGTTAGTTCTAATACTTTTAATGGATTGAAAGCAGGAAGTTACCGTGTTTCTATAAAAGATGTAAACGGGTGTGCCGGTATAAGTGATCAGATCATAATTACACAACCTGACGCTATTTCTTTCACAACAAGTAAAACAGATGCACTCTGTTATGCAAAATCTACCGGTTCTATTACCATTACTTCTTCAACCGGTTCTGCTCCTTTTACTTATAGATTAGGTACAATAGGAAGTTATGTTACCAATAATGTTTTCAGCAATCTTAGGGCAGCATCATATAAAGTCTATGTAAAAGATGCAAATGGGTGTAGCAATTTTGGTACTGTAATTATTGGTCAGCCAACAGCGGTTACAATGACTAATACCAAAACCGATCTTTCTTGTTATGGTGCTAATAATGGATCTATTATACTTGATGGTGCAGGCGGCACCGTACCCTATGCGTATAGGTTAGGTACATCGGGAGTTTTTACTTCTAATAATAGCTACTATAATCTTAAACCAGGATCATACAGGGCTTATATACAGGATGCCAACAATTGTTTGGGAGCATCCACCTCAATTTCTATTCTTCAGTCTCTTGATCCCTGCAATCCTGATGGTAGAAATTTTCAAAAAGAAATGGATCCTCAGGTAACCGGATTTAATGTGCAACTATCTCCTAACCCTTCGTCGAATGAATTTGTATTAAAGATAAAATCTGAAAATTATGCACCCGTAAATGTAAAAGTGATAGATATTAACGGCAAAAATGTATTTGCAACTAAAATATTTCCTGAACAAAATTTAAGATTTGGAAATCAGTTAGCTCCAGGTATTTATCTTATAGAATTAAGGAATGGCGTAGAGTTTAAAGTTCTCAAAGCAATTAAAATAAAATAAAAATTCTTCCTTTGAATTTAAGCCGCTACAGATTAAAAAACGTAGCGGCTTTTTTGTGAGCTATTTCTAAGTTTTTTTTATATGGCGTAATGATTTTTTTATTTAATCAATTTTTGTTACAATTATTTCAAATAAATTATAAATCAGCACCTGTTTATAATAATGCAAAAATGTATAACAAATTAACAACAGTTACATTTGCCTAATACAATTATTACAATGAGTGCATCTTCAAAAAAAGTTTCATTAGCAGGTATAATTATAGCATTGGGAATTATTTATGGAGATATCGGTACATCACCCTTATATGTACTCAATGCTATTACTAATGGAAAGGAAATCAGCAACTTGTTAATTTTAGGAAGTCTCTCATGTATTATCTGGACATTGACCTTGCAAACCACTATTAAATATGTATTTCTAACAGTAAAGGCAGATAACCGTGGCGAAGGGGGTATTTTCTCATTGTACGCTTTGGTAAGAAGAAGAAGAAAATGGTTGGTTTTTACTGCAATGATTGGTGGGGCAGCTTTACTTGCCGATGGTATGATAACACCACCTATATCAATTACGGCAGCAATAGAAGGGTTACGTAATATTCATCAACTTGGTTTTATTTCAGACAATTACATAATTATCATAGTTATTGTTATTCTTACAGGGTTGTTTTTTATGCAACAGTTTGGAATGTCCTTCATTGGCAAATTTTTTGGCCCTGCTATGGCCTGTTGGTTTGCAATGCTTGCTTTATTAGGGTGCTTTCATTTACCTGACAATCTTAATATATTTCAAGTATTAAATCCCAAATATGCATTTCAACTATTAAGTATATACCCCAATGGTTTTTGGATTTTGGGTGCCGTATTTTTATGTACTACAGGTGCAGAAGCACTGTATTCTGATCTAGGATATTGCGGACGACAAAACATTCGCATATCCTGGATATTTGTAAAAACCTGCTTAGTGCTTAATTATTTAGGGCAGGGTGCATGGTTATTGAAAAATTATAATGGTCAAAAGATAACACAGCAAATGATCAATACCGGGTTTAACCCTTTTTATGGCATCATGCCACAGTGGTTTTTAATACCGGGAATTATTATTGCCACTGCAGCTGCAGTTATAGCTAGTCAGGCATTAATCAGCGGTTCATTTACCCTTATTAGCGAAGCTATCAGACTAAACTTGTGGCCAAAAATGAAAATCAAGTACCCGGGTGAGGCAAGGGGGCAGCTGTTTGTACCCGGTATCAATACATTATTGTTTGTGGGTTGTATTGGCATAGTATTGCATTTTCAAAAATCTACTAATATGGAAGCTGCATATGGGCTTGCCATAACTATGTGCATGATTGCTACTACAATTCTTTTTGCAAATTTTTTGGTGTTAAGACGAACAAATACCCTTTTAGTATTTCTTTATCTTTTTGTTTATCTGGCTATAGAGTTGTCATTTTTAGCTGCAAACCTTGTAAAATTTAAACACGGTGGTTATGTTACATTGTTAGTAGGTGGCGTACTTTTTTCAGTAATGTATGTATGGTACAGGGCAAGGAAAATAAAAAACCGATATCTTGAATTTGTGCCCCTTGAAGACTATCTAGGCAAAATGGAGGATTTAAGAAAAGATAAATCCATTACCAGACATGCAACTCACTTGGTATACATGACCAGTGCAGACAATCCACAAGAGATAGAACATAAAATTATGCATTCAATTCTAAATGGCAAACCCAAAAGGGCTGACATTTATTGGTTTGTTCATGTACATACAGTAGATGAACCCTATACAAGTGAGTACAGTGTTATACATGTAATGCCTAATGATATTATTAAAGTGGAATTTAGGTTAGGCTTCAGAAAGCAGCCTCGCATAAATCTTATGTTTAGACAGGTAGTTTTAGATTTGGTAGCCCAGAGGGAAGTAAACATAACAAGTAGATATGAAAGCCTGGAAAAAAATAATATAGTGGGTGACTTTGAATTTGTTGTAATGGAAAAATACTTAAGTAATGATAATGAGCTGCCATTTTTAGAAAAACTGATTATGAAAATTCATTTTTGGCTAAAAGAACACAGTTTGAGCGAAGCACGAAGTTTTGGGTTAGATACAAGCTATGTTACTGTTGAAAAGTTTGCACTTATAGTAGCTCCAATATCAAACATAAATCTCAAAAGAATTTACAAAGCAGACGAACAAGATTAACTGATCAAATTCCCTGAACTTTTTTAATTTATAAGGCTTTACTTTTGTTCCTTTTTTCTATGAAAAAATAAGCTAGTAACATTTGGTTTTATGAAATTATTTCCAGAGTCTGCACTCACTCAACTTGAGTTTGATAAAGTAAAATTATTGTTGAATGCGCATTGCAAAAGTGAATATGCAAAGAATAAATCACTTAATCTTCGTATACATACCCGAATAGATTACATACAAACTGAAACACACCAAACTCATGAATTTAAATTAATACTAACAAGTGCTCAGTATTTTCCTAATGACTTTGTAGCCAACATTGCCAAAGATTTGAAATTACTATCAATACCCGGTGCTGTGTTGGTGGGTGACCAATTTATTCTCATAAAAAAACTTGCAACCAATATTCAATCCATATTTCGTTGGTTTGATAGCGAAAGAAGGTTAGCTTATTCAGCTTTGACAAAGGTTATTGCCAATAGCTATTTCGAAAAATCAATAATGGAAATTATTGATGATGTATTAGACGAAACAGGTACTGTAAAGGATAATGCTACAGAGGACCTCAAGCAAATAAGAATGTCGCTTTATAGAAAACGCAATGAACTTAGGCGTGTTTTCGAAAGGGTGATAGCAAGGTTAAACAAGTCTGGATATGCCGCAGATATTGAAGAAAGTTTTAGCAACGGACGTAGGGTTGTAGCAGTATTTTCTGAACATAAAAGACAGGTCAAAGGGATATTGCATGGCGAAAGCGATACACGCAAAACTGCATTCATAGAGCCAGAAGAAACTTTTGAACTCAACAATGATATTTATAGCCTTGAAAATGAAGAAGCCCGTGAAGTGCAACGCATTCTCCGAAAGCTTACAGCAGATCTTTCTGTATACGCACATTTACTTATAGAGTATCATAATATCGTTGGCGAGTATGATTTTATTCAGGCAAAAGCACGCTTGGCCTTAGAAACAAATGGTGAACTGCCAGGCATTATTGATAAAGCACACATTCATTTGGTTAATGCATGTCATCCCTTACTTTTAATTTACAACAAAAAAGCTGATAAGAAAACAATTCCATTATCCGTAACACTTAATGATAAGGAGCGAATACTGGTAATAAGTGGCCCTAATGCTGGTGGTAAAACTGTAACATTAAAGACAATAGGGCTTTTGCAAATCATGTTGCAAAGTGGTCTTTTGGTGCCGGTACATCCAACTTCTATAATGGGTATTTTTAAACAATTAATGATTCATATAGGCGATACACAAAGTATAGAATTTGAGTTAAGTACTTACAGCAGCCACTTAAAAAATATGAAACACTTTATGGAAGTGGCTAATGGAAGAACTTTATTTTTTATAGACGAACTAGGTAGTGGAAGTGATCCAAATCTTGGTGGGGCATTTGCAGAAGTTATAATGGAAGAGCTGGCACATAAACATTCATTTGGTGTAGTAACCACCCATTATTTAAATTTAAAAGTTATGGCTGGTAAGGTAGCAGGCATTATAAATGGTGCTATGGCTTTTAACGAAATCAGCTTACTCCCTTTATACAAATTAATTATAGGAAAGCCAGGTAGTTCCTACACATTTTCTATTGCGGAACGTATAGGGCTCTCACCGGAGTTAATAGCTAAAGCCAGAAAGTTAGTAGATGAAAATCATTTTAGCCTGGATAAGCTGCTTAATAAAACAGAGCAGGATTTAAGACTATTAGAGGCTAAAGAAAAAACATTGCAGAAAGAATTGAAAGAAAACGAGTCACTTAAAAAGGAGATGATACAGGTGCTTAACAAAGAAAAGCACAACCAACAAATTGAACTGTTACAAAATCAAAATAAAATAACAGAAGATAAAATTTCCTATTTAAAAGAAATGGAAAGAAAAATAAAATTGATTATGCTGGAGTGGCGAAAAGCCGATGATAAAACAGAAACCATGCAACAAATGCATAACTTACTTTTTAATAAAAAAAATGAGGTAATAAAAAATAAATTGGCAAAGAAATTGGATAGCAGGTACAACGAATCAAATTCAGAAATTGTTGTAGGGGCTAAAGTCAAGTTGAAAAATAATTATCAGGTTGGAAGTGTTATAGAAGTTAGAGGTAAAAGAGCAATAGTTCAGGTAGGCATGTTACCCATGAATGTGGAAATAAAAGATTTGGTGGTTGTAGAAGAAAAAATTGCAAACTCGTAATAATGTTTTATACATTTACGGATATTTTAATTTTTGTGTGTAACTAAAATATTTCTCTAATAATTAAATGCTGAATTTTTCGTTTATTTATTTTAATGTATTAGTTTAATATGAATATTTTTTGTCTATCTCTATGATAAGTTCCAATATCGATAATATTGATTCTGGAAAATTTCCTTTTTTGGTTTTTACAGAAAAAATATTATCGGAATCAAAAACAGGATATTTAATCGTTGATAAGAATTATGAAATTATAGCAGTAAATAATCTTTACAAGCTTTTTCATAACTTATATAACGAAAAATCACTACAGGTTGGCAAGGTAATGACCGATCAGGATTTCACATCCCTTCCGGAAAGTATTCTCCATAACCTGAAAAAAATGTTTGCTGGATTTCATGAAAGTGTAAATCTGCAAATTGAGCATTTATCAAGAGAATTTCTTTCTTATAAAATTACAATTTCCTATTTGGCTGATACTGAAATGAATTTTGAAGGTGCATGTATAACAATTCAAAAAAGAGAGGTTGCTGTTGTGCCCGGTGATGCAGCTACACAGTCCTCTTTTCATAAACTTCTTATTGATACTTCTTCTACAGTTTATCAGTTTGCTGATGCGGCCCTTGTTTATACTTATACAAGTCAGGCTATATCCAATATTCTGGGTTATGGTCCTCAGGAGATGAATGGAAAAAATGCTATTGAACTTGTACACCCCGACGATAAAGAAAATGTTAGGGATTGGTTAATAGAAATAAGAAGAAAGCCCGAGGTACTTCTTACAATAGAATATAGAATTAAAAACAAATCAGGTGATTTTATCTGGATAGAAAACAATGCCCGAAATATGTTGGCAAATCCAACTATTAAGGCTGTAATCATGAACTTTAGAAATATACAAGCAAAAAAAGTTGCTGATAATGCTCTCATTCAATCTGAACAAAGGCTGTCTTTGCTGCTCAATAACACAGAAGAATCATTCATTATTCTAAATAGCAGATTGCGCATACTCACCTACAACAAAGCTGCACAAGACCGCTCACCTTTTTTTTACAATGCCCCTTTACAATCCGGAATGTCTGTTTTGGATTTAATAGGTAGAAATGAAATTAGCGCTTACATCGAAATGTTTGAGCTAATATTTAATGGAGAAGAAATAGAAAAAGAAACAAAATTTGTAGATTCTGAAGGAATGCTGCATGTATATAGTCACACATTCAGACCTTTGTTTGATGGTCAAACAGATATTTTGGGGGTTTTTATCACTTCAACAGAAATTACGGAAAGAAAAAAATTAACTGAAGAACTTGCACTAAATTCAGAAAGATTAAAAGCAGCCCAAAAAATTGCACGATTGGGCTATTTTGAATATGATTTTAATACCAAAATTTGTTTTTGTTCAGAACAATTTTGTGAAATTTTAGGTATCCCTGATGATTATTATTCCTGGCAGGAATTAAGTTCTTTTCAGTCAATGATACATACTGAAGATCAGGATATTGTATTACAGGGTATTCAAAAATCAGTTATTGATGGCAAAGATTTTAGTTTAGAATTTAGATGTCATACTAATAACGGTATTGAAAAGGTCATTTTAGCAATAGGCTCTGTTGAAAAAAATGAAATGGAAGTATCGTTAAAATTTAAAGTGACCTTACAGGATATTACAGATAGCAAAATGGCAATTCTGGCTATTCAAACTTTGGAATCTAAGTTTAAATCGCTTTTTGATAATAGTATTGACGGAGTAATACTTAGCAATGAAAATGGGGATATCATATCTGCTAATCCATCTGTATGTCAAATGCTGGGTTATAGTCAAAGTGAACTTATTACACTTAAAAGCTGTGATTTATTAGATGTAAACGCATTGGCTGTAAAAAGAATGTTTCAAATAAGAAATAGTGACAATGGCGCATTTATCGGAGAGTTGTTATTAAAACATCGTTTGGGGCACTTTGTACCTGTAGAAGTAACTTCTATTAGTATGAAAGATGGCAATGACAACCCTTATGTGTCTACTATTATTAGAGATATTACAGAGAAGAAAAAGATAGAAGGCGAACAGAAAGCTCTGTCTGAAGAATTGCTGAAAAACAATCAGGACCTACAGCAATTTTCCTTTATAACATCACACAATCTAAGGGCACCGGTAGCTAATTTATTAAGTCTATTAAGCCTTTATAACAATGATAATCCTGCTGATGATTTTAACCAAATATTGGTTGAGAAATTTAAAGATGCAACTATGCAGTTAAATGCAACTTTGAATGATCTTGTAAATGTTTTAGTCATTAAATCAAATAATAATATAGAACGGGTAAACATCAGTTTTACTGATATTTACCTTGTAGTTAAGAAAAATATTGATAACCTCCTGAGGCAGCAAAATGGAGAAATTTTCGCCAATTTTAGCGAAATTGATGAAATACAATATAATAGAATTCATATTGAGAGTATTTTTTTAAATATGATTTCTAATGCAATCAGATATAGTTCACCTGATAGAAGGCCTGAAATAAAAATAAGCTCCTACATACAAAATAATTGGGTAATTGTAGAATTTGCGGATAATGGTTTAGGAATGGACTTAAAAAGATATGGGGATAGATTATTTGGGCTTTATCAAAGGTTTCATGGACATAAGGAAGGCAAGGGGTTAGGATTATACATGACCCGTAGTCAGGTTATTGCAATGGGCGGAAAAATAGAAGTAGAAAGTGAACCTGGCGTGGGTACAACATTTAAAATATTTTTTAAAATATAGAACGTAAATGGCAAAATTTTCAGAAGTTTTATTAGTTGAAGATGATCCGATAACAATATTGGTATGTGATAGAATGATTAAATTAACCTCTTTTGCTGAAAAGGTAATCACTTGCGAAAATGGCAAAATTGCCTTAGATTTTCTTGCTACTTTAGAATCACAACAGCTACCACCAATTATTTTTCTTGATATTAATATGCCCGTAATGAACGGCTGGGATTTTTTAGACGAATTTGAAATTTTAAAATTAAATTTTACAAATCTTCCCCGCATTTATTTATTATCCTCTACAGTAGATCCCGAGGATTATAAAAAGGCAAAAAAATTTCCGCAGGTTGCTGACTTTATATCAAAACCACTTAGCAAGGATACACTCAATGAAATAATTTAACATTATTTATTTTAGTAATTGAATGTCGTTAACAAAACTGTACCTATTTTTTTAAAATAATACCACTATTTTTGAAACTACAAGTTTTAGAAATAAAAGATAAAAAAATGAAAAAGATTGTATTGTCTTGTTTAATGTCAATATTTGTTTTGGTTATTATTACAAGTTGTAAGAAAACTGTCAAAGCAATTTTTCCTGGCGCTGAAACTCCGCTTCCTGAACTTATATACACGTTACCACCGGTAAATAACCCAATCATTCCATTATATACTACGTTCCCGTTACCTCGTGTAGAGCAGCCATTTAATCTTGACAGTATTGTAAGGGTTAATACAGGTAATAATTTTGGAGCGGGTGACATTACCTCTGTGAAAATTAAAGATCTTACCATGAAAATAGTTGCAGGTGCAGATTCTGCAAACAATCTTTCAAATTTTGAATCTGCAAGTTTCAACTTTTCTTCTAATTCTAATACCACACCAACTCAGGTTGCAACAATTTCTTTTGCCAACGTATACGCTATAGAAAAAGTAATACCAGGTGATGGTACTCCTGAACTTAGAGGTTATCTTGATGGCAATAAACTATATTATGACATTAGCGCAAGTATTAGGCGATATACAAACAAAAGCCTTAAAATATCTATCATTGCCAATATGATAATGAAATAAATTTCTACTCTGTCATTTCCATTTTTTATTATCAATTATATAATGCCTTTGTATGAAGAAAATATTTTTCATGCTTATACTTTTCATAGGTATCTGCAAAATATCTTACAGCCAAATCGATTTTAATAATATTGATATAAATCAAATTCTTGGAACTGTAATTAAGGTTGATAAAGGTTTTGAACCAAAATTCTTTATCGGCAATGTGAAAATACCCAGCGTAAGTAAGATTGCTGAAATATTAGGAGTTAAGAATAATGCTGAAATTAATAAGTTGTTTAAAACCTATAAAACCGGTCGTACAATTTACAAAATAGCTTCTTTTACTGGAGCGGCTATTTCAGTTTATGGTGTTGTTCGCAGTCTTGACAAGGCTGCACTTAAGCAAGATTATCAGGCTGCTATAATTTCAGGTATAAGTTCAATAGGAAGCGGAGTTATAATAAAGCTGCTCACCAAGAAAGCTTCTTATAAGGCAGTAGATATTTTTAATAAAACGGTAACTAATACCATAAAAGACATATTTCATATAGGAGCATCGTCACAAACAATAGGAGTTGGCTTATATGTACGCTTATAGTATCGATATCCGTATATTTTAATTTAAAAACATTTTGCGCATCAATTCAGCATCATGTTTATAAATATCTCCTCTGAAATTAAGTACTCCATCTGCCCCTACCCAGGCAGTATAATAAGTTATTAAAACCGGTACAACAGGTTTTAATCTGACTACCTGTTCCACACCACTATTCATAGCTTCCTCTATTCTTTGGGGAGTCCATTCTTTTTGGTTTCGTAATAAATAATTTGCCATTTTTGTAGGATTACTAAGTCTTATGCAACCATGGCTATAAGCCCTTTTATCCATATTGAAAAGGTCCTTGGCGGGTGTATCATGAAAGTAAATATTATAACTATTGGGAAACAGAAATTTTACTTTCCCCAAAGAATTTTTGGGGCCAGGCAACTGACGGATTACCGGTAGTCCATTTTCGTCCACACCGGTTTGCTCCATATTATTTTTCTCGAGATAATTTGGGTTGTTTTGTAGTGCAGGCAATATTTCCTTTGCAATAATACTAGGAGTAACATTCCAATAAGGGCTAAACACCACCTGATTTAAATTGCCGGTAAAAATGGTTGTATTATGGCCTTCTTTGCCCACTACTACGGGCATATTAAATGCTTCTTTTTTGCCCTCAAAAACATGGATTATAAATTCTGGAATGTTTACTTCTATAAGGTTACCCTCTGTATGATTCAGCACCCAACGCATTCTGTCCATATTAATCAACAATTGTTGTAGCCTTTGCATTGCTGTAACGTTCAATTCTTTAAGCAAGTCAGCTGTAACAATACCCGTTGCGGATAACCCATGTGCTTTTTGAAATAGTTTTACAGCATTTTCTAAACCTTCATTAAAAAGGTCTGAAGTGTCACCTGCTGGCATTTCACCACTTATTTTAAGCCTTTGCTTTAGCAGCACAACATCTGGTGCAGTTGTTCCTTTTTTTAACGAACCTGTTTTCGCATTTACTATAGGCCAACCATTGTTTTTGGCAATTGTATAATATTTTTGAAGTTCAACTTTTAAAAGTTTATAAGGTTCATTTACGTCACTATAGTATTTATTGTCTTTATGTTTTTTGGTAAGTAAAGAGTCGGCAATAAAAAGGGCATCTTGTTTTTTTAATGGTATAAACCGCTCCATTTCCTTTCTTTTAATTTCACCATTTTTGTAGTTTGCCAACATGTAACTTATAAAATGGTGTGTAAGAGTAAGTTCTGTTTTTATATAATTTTTATCTGCCCCTTTTACCTTTATGTTCTCATCTGCTACCAAATAATTCATTTTATTTCTCAGGTTCTTATCATTCAAAGCCTGATCATTGCTGTAGGTTGTATAGTATTCATGAAGATTCCAAAAATTAAAAGCCTGATAATTTAAACCATGGCTATCAAACCATGCAAATTGAAAATTACGGGCATTATAGAAACTCCGCATTCGCCGGGTAAGTGTATCACTTAATTTTTGAGAAATAAAATACTCTTCTAATTGTAAACTATCGAAAAAGATATCAGAGTATGCATTAGTTGCATTAATGCTATAATCTCTTTTAGAAATTTTCTTCTCTGATTCGGTTTTTGTTTTGTCGCTATTGTTATTATCTCCTTTTTTCTCTTTGCACGAACTAATTATCACTAAATAACATAGGGCTAAAAATACTTTTTTCATAAGCCATATTTTGCAAAACCTGTGCCTCCTATATATTCAAGTTTAGTATAATTTAAATGGGAATTTTTCATACTTAAGCATA
This sequence comes from Segetibacter sp., assembly GCA_031423805.1. Classification (GTDB taxonomy): domain Bacteria; phylum Bacteroidota; class Bacteroidia; order Chitinophagales; family Chitinophagaceae; genus Segetibacter. The sequence continues at coordinate 23,021 of JANPGE010000041.1, forward strand.
AACTTAATAATTAATTTAAAATCAAAACGTAAGGTTAAAACAATTACATTTTTCTTATAAATTCACCTGATATTCTACAATGTTTTTTCACCTAAAAAAGTTACATTTGCCCACCGCATGAAACCATTCATTTTTAATGGTTTTAACTGCATTTTTTAATACATTATGGAAGAAAACATAGAACCCCTACAGACCAGCGATAATGATCGTGTAATACAGGTTAACATTGAGGAGCAAATGAAAACAGCTTACATAGATTATTCTATGTCTGTTATTGTTGGCAGAGCGCTACCTGATGCCCGTGACGGATTTAAACCAGTACACCGCCGGGTATTGTATGCCATGAATGAATTGGCAAATTACAGCAACCGACCTTATAAAAAATCTGCCCGTATTGTTGGAGAAGTAATGGGTAAGTATCACCCACATGGAGATGCATCTATCTATGATACCCTGGTTCGTATGGCACAGGAGTGGACCATGCGCTACACAATGGTTGAAGGGCAGGGTAACTTTGGTAATCAGGATGGAGACCCGCCAGCAGCTATGCGTTATACCGAGGTGCGCCTGGAACGTATAGCAGAGGCTATGCTCGATGACATAGAAAAGGATACGGTAGATTTCCAATACAACTTTGACGATAGTTTACAGGAACCCACAGTGTTGCCTACACGTATTCCACAGTTATTGGTAAATGGAAGTAGTGGTATTGCCGTAGGTATGGCAACCAATATGCTTCCGCATAACCTTAACGAAGTAATTGATGGCTGCGTAGCCTATATTGACAACCATGAAATCTCTATAGAGGACTTAATGCTTCATGTAAAGGCTCCTGATTTTCCAACAGGGGGTGTTATTTATGGGATGGAAGGGGTAAAGCAAGGATTTTTAACCGGAAGGGGCAGGGTAGTGCTAAGGGGAAAATGCCATGTTGAAACAAAAGCCAGTGGCAGGGAGCAAATCATAATTACAGAAACGCCTTACCAGGTAAACAGGGATGCACTTACAGACAAGATTGGTCAATTGGTAAATGCAAAGACAATTGAAGGTATTTCTAACGTAAATAACGAGAGTAATAAAAGAGAAGGTACACGTATAGTTGTTGACCTTAAAAGAGATGGGGTTGCAAATGTTATTATCAATCAACTCTTCAAATACACTGAATTACAGACTAGTTATGGAATAAACAATGTCGCCTTAACCAAGGGCAGACCCAAAACCATGAACTTGAAAGACCTTATAGTTGAGTTCATTGATTTCAGGATGGAAGTCGTAATCAGGCGTAGTAAATTTGAGCTGAAAAAGGCTGAAGACCGTGCCCATCTGTTAGAAGGTTACCTAAAAGTGATTGGTGATAAAGATCATTTAGACAAAGCAATCTCTATTATCAGGGCAAGTGCTACGCCTGATGAAGCCAAGAAATCGCTCATAGAAACGAGTGTTGCAGAAAATTGGCATTTACCTGAAGGTATTTTTGATGAATTAGCTTCAAAGCATTACCAACAACTCAACGGACTTTCTGAAAAACAGGCACAGGCAGTTTTAGAATTGAGATTGCAGCGCCTTACAGGAATGGAACGTGAAAAAATCATTGAAGAGTTTAATGAATTAATGAAAATTATAGCCCGTCTGAAAGAATTGCTTGCAAGTGAACCACTAAGATTTGACCTGATCAAAACAGAACTAAAAGAGGTTAAAGACAAGTTTGGCGATGCTCGGAAAACTGAAATCTCATATTTATCAAATGAAATGAGAATTGAAGATCTCATTGAAGATGAGGATGTTGTGATAACTATCTCACATTTAGGTTACATTAAAAGAACTTCTTCTGATGAATATCGCCAACAGAAAAGGGGTGGTCGCGGCAGCATGGGCGCAAAAACCCGTGACGAAGATTATGTAGAACAACTGATTGTTGCATCTACTCACCATACCTTAATGTTTTTTACCGAAAAAGGAAGATGTTATTGGTTAAGGGTGTACGAAATTCCCGAAGGGGATAAAAACACCAAAGGAAGAGCAATACAAAATTTGATGCAATTACCGCAGGATGATAAAATCCGTGCAATTATAGATGTTAAGAATTTTGAGGATAAGGAATATGTCAATAGCCATTATATTATTCTTTGTACAAAAAGAGGAATTATAAAAAAGACTACTTTGGAAGATTTTAGTCGTCCAAGGGCTACAGGTGTAAACGCTATTAATATTAACGAAGGTGATCAATTGCTTGAAGCACGTATGACAGATGGTAAATCTGAAGTTATGTTGGCTATTAAATCGGGCAGAGCAATTCGCTTCCCTGAAACAAAAGTAAGACCTACAGGCCGCGGGGCAATAGGTGTATTTGGAATAGAAGTAGATGATGAAAAGGACGAAGTGATTGGTATGATTTGTGTCAACAAAGAAGATACCGATAAAAATGTATTGGTGGTAAGTGAGAAAGGATTTGGAAAACGTACTAGTATTGATGAATATAGAATAACAAACAGAGGCGGTAAAGGCGTGAAAACCATTAATGTAACTGAAAAAACAGGAAGCCTGGTAGGTATGTTGGATGTTACTGGAAAAGAGGATTTAATCATCACCTGTAAGTCGGGTATTACGATTAGAACTAGTACAAAAGATATAAGAGAGGCGGGTAGGGCAACACAGGGTGTTAAATTAATCAGAATAGATGAAGGCGATGAGATTGCTGCAATATCTAAAATAGATGAAGAGGATGAAATTCCTGCTGTTGTTGTTTTAGAAGGGGAAGGGGGAGAAAGCACCACTGAAAATATTGTAGATGATTTGCCACAGAATGAAAATAATGCAAACACTGAAACCGGTGATGATAATTCAGAAACTGCAGATCCGGTAGAGGAATAAACAACTAAAAAAAACAACCACATGAAAAAAATAACGATTGGTTTATTGTTATTGATGGTATCTAATGTTACTGTATTTGCACAGGATTTGAAGAAGGTAAGAAATGCACTTACTCTATCTTTTATTGCCGGTGGCGATGCAAAGTTAGAAGAAGCTAAAGCTGAAATTGATAAAGCTCAAGCTGACCCTAAAGCAACAGCCAAAGTAGACTATTACCTGCTTAGAGCAGAAATTTATGGACTAATTGCAGGTAATGAAGCGCTAAAAGCTAAATATCCTGATGCGGCCAAGCAAGGCTTACCGGCATTAAAAAAGTACCTTGAAATGGAACCTTCTTTCGAAAAGTTCAAAGAAGATAATTATGCAGGTATTAATGGAATTTATTCAGCGTTTTTCAACAATGGTATTAATGATTTCAACGCAAAAAATTGGGATGCTGCTTACAATAACTTCAAAGATGTAGTAGAAGTTAGCGATATAATGATTAAAAATAAATGGACTACAAGTGTTTTTGATACTACTGCAAATTTATATGCAGGTATAAGTTCACAAAACGCCAACAAAGAAGATGAATCATTAAAATATTATGAGAAGTTGGCAGATATGAAATTAAAAGCCAAGGATTACGAACACATATATGTTTTTCTCCCTCAATATTATACCAAAAAGAAGGATGAAGCAAACTTCAAAAAGTATTTAAATCTTGGTAAGCAGGTTTACCCGGAAAAAACTTTTTGGAATGATATGGAGTTTGAATACATCACTTCAAATTTATTGTTGGCGGAAATAACCAAAAAGTTTGATGATGATTTTGCAGCTAACAAATTAACCTCAGAAACGGCGATGGATTATGGTAATTTTTTCTTTAATGATAAAAGGATTAAAGAATTAAAACCCGAAGAGAAAAAAATGTTTACAGAAAAGGCTACCGCAGCATTTAAAAAAGCTTCTGAATTGGATCCTGCGAATGTGTTAGCAACTTATAATGTTGCTATTAGTTATTATGTGCAGTGGGAAGAAGCTGCAGATGCAGCGAGTAACATAAAAGGTATTACACCAGAAATTAAAGCAAAAAGAGCACAGGCTGATAAAGAAGCAATTGCAGCTTCAGATAGAGCAATAGATCCACTGGAAAAAGCTTACAAACAATTAGATGAGAAAATAGACAAAAGCAAAATTGAAAAAAACAGCGAGACTACTTCCGCTAAGTTTTTAGCTGCTATCTATGCTTGGAGAAGAGACAAAGCAAAAGGAAAGGCTGCGGAATATGATATGTACGATAAGAAAATGCAGTTTTACGACAAGAAGTATTAGTACTCAATAAACATAAATAAAAAAGCTACTCATTTTTGGGTAGCTTTTTTATTTATGAGATTATTTTTATTAATTACACAGCAAAACTAGTTCCGCAACCGCAAGTTTTACTTGCATTTGGGTTTGTAAAAGTGAACCCACGGGTATTTAATCCATCCTGAAAATCTATTTGCATTCCTAAAAGGTAAATTTCATGCGCCATAGTCATTACACATGGTATTCCTTCTATATTAAATTCCACATCACCTTCCTGCTTTTGATCAAAGCCAAGCACATAAGTCATTCCGCTACAGCCGCCGCCCTTTACACCAACTCTTAGGAATTGAGTAGTATCAAACCCTGATTCATTCATCAATCTTTTTAATTCTGAAATAGCACCTGATGTAAGTATTACAGGTGCCTCTATTGCTGTTTGCATTGCTTTTCCTTTTTGCAAAAATAAGCAGAATATTAGTTTTCTTTATTGACTATCGTCATTTGCAGGTCATTAATGAAGTTTAAATTCATCGATTCAATCATTTACATATAGTTTCAGTATTTCAAAATGATTATATAGCTAACGCTAAAACATTACTTTTGCAGCTATGCAAATGGAAAATTCAACCTTATTATTGATCTTTATTATTGTTTTGCTGGTAGCCGGCCTTATTTTTCTTTTTTTACAAAGAAGTAATAAAATTACAGGGCAATCCGAAGCCTCCGTTGATCCTGCAACAAAGACCCTACGTCTTCAGGCTTATGAAAGATTGACTTTGTTGGTAGATCGCATTGCACTTCCAAATTTAATAAGCCGTGTTAATCAGGGCGGGCTATCTGCCCGTGAAATGCAAATTTTACTTACACGTAGCTTAAGGGAAGAATATGAGTACAATATATCTCAACAGATTTATGTTTCTCCTGATTCATGGAATGCCGTTAAAAATCTGAAGGAACAAAATATTTTGGTGGTCAATCAGCTTGCAAGTGCATTGCCTCCACATGCTACCGGCTTAGACCTTAATAAACTTTTATTAGAATACCTGATGACCGATCAGAAAGGGCAGTTGCACGAAGTAGTGAGTGATGTCTTAAGCTATGAGGCAAAAAAGTTGTTATAATTTAAGTTGTTTAAAACATTAGTTACTATTTAGTAATACTAGTAAATCCTGCTTATAAAACCTTCTATCTTCATTGGTTATATAGTTTTGTTTTTGCAAAATCCAGAAAGCCCTGATAAAACGATTGATTTATGTCTGACAAAAGAACTACAGAAAGTGGAATAGATATTAAACCGGTTTATGAAGCTAAAGACATAGCTGATTTACAACCCTTAGAAGCACCCGGAGTTTTCCCATATACTCGTGGTGTTCAGCCTGATATGTATAGGGGCAGGCTATGGACTATGCGTCAATACGCAGGTTTTTCAACTGCTGAAGAAAGTAATAAGCGTTATCATTACTTGCTTTCGCAAGGTGTAAGTGGCTTAAGTGTTGCGTTTGATTTACCCACACAAATAGGTTATGACAGTGACCATGCAATGAGTGAAGGTGAAGTGGGAAAGGTAGGGGTTGCAATAGACAGCATAGAAGATATTGAAACACTCTTCAAAAATATTAAACTGGAAGATGTAAGTACTTCCATGACCATTAACTCGACCGGTTTTATTTTGTTGAGTTTATATGTTGCATTAGCAAAAAAACAAGGGGCAGATCTTTCTAAAATTTCAGGTACAATTCAGAATGATATACTAAAGGAGTATGCAGCCCGGGGTACTTATATATATCCGCCTAAACCTAGTATGCGCATCATTACAGACATTTTTGAATGGTGTAGCCGTGAGTTGCCTAAGTGGAATACAATATCAATATCAGGCTATCATATAAGAGAAGCAGGCAGTACTGCTGTACAGGAAATAGCCTTCACCTTAAGCAATGGAAAAGCCTATGTAAAGGCAGCATTAGCAAAAGGTCTGGACATTAATGTGTTCGGAAAGCGGCTTTCATTTTTCTTCAATGCACACAACAACCTTTTTGAAGAGGTGGCTAAATTCAGGGCAGCCCGTAAAATGTGGGCTGTGATAATGAAAGACCTTGGTGCTACTGATCCTAAAGCAATGATGTTGAGGTTTCACACACAAACCGGAGGGAGTACGCTAACTGCACAGCAACCACAAAACAATATTAGCCGGGTAACCATTCAAACCCTTGCAGCAGTTTTAGGTGGCACACAAAGTCTGCATACAAATGGTTATGACGAGGCATTAAGTTTGCCAACAGAAGAGGCAGCAAGAATAGCCTTGAGGACACAGCAAATTGTTGGCTTTGAAAGTGGGGTAGTAGATACTGCGGATCCTTTGGCGGGTTCATATTTTGTTGAAAGCCTTACCCGGGAAGTAGAAGAAAAAGCCTGGCAAATGGTGAATAAAATAGATGCTATGGGTGGTAGTGTAACAGCTATAGAACAAGGTTTTATGCAGGAGGAAATTGCAAGGAGCGCATACGAATACCAGCGGCAAATAGAAACCGGAGAAAAAATAATTGTAGGGGTTAATAAGTTTAAAATAGAAGAAAAAGATAGCATTCCAGGGTTTAAAATAGATGATAGTATAAGGCAGGTGCAAACAGATAAATTGCAAAAGTTACGTATTAATCGCAATGCTGATAAAGCTACTGCATGCATAGCTGACATAACCGCCGCAGCTACCGATGGCCGCAACCTAATGCCATTGGTAATATCCGCGGTTGAAAATTATTGTACGTTAGGTGAAATATCAGATGCCTTGCGAAAAGTGTATGGGGAATATAAATAGCTAAAGATTATTTTTTCACTTTAAATCTATAGGATATTCCCAATGAGATATAATTCTTCAGGTCACTGTTGATAATGCCAACCCCGCCTGATAAGTCCATAATAAAATTATTGTTGAAAAGATAGGTAAAGCCACCATCTACTCTATGGTCAGCAGATGCAATTTGTGGGGCAAATCCGTAGATTTCTGCATATGCGCCAAGTTTTTCGGTTAGCGTTATGCCGGTGGTAAGTGTATAAATGTAAATCGGTTCTGCTGTTTCTCCATTCCACTCTGCACCAAGATTATAACCTAGAGAAAATAGTTTTGATAAAGTATGCTGCATGGTAAACCTAAATGAAGGTGCCATGTAACTAGTTCTAAAGGCTTTACTGCCAACATTCGCAGTTGTAATGTGACCAATAAAAGATGCTGTAGGAAGTATTCCCTTTTCTTTGAAAAGATTTGTTTTGAAACCAATTGTAATAGGGGATAAACCGGTAGTTGTAATATTATTCTCGTTCACACTGTTTAGCTCAGTGATTAACCTTAGTTCAAACTTATCATTTACTCCATACTTCCATAATGTGGTAAGAAATGAATAAGATTTAATTGATGAATTGGAATGTTCAACATTGAAGCCATGTTCTGCCTGTATATAATTTGTTGGAACAATAAAAGGGCATTCTGTTTGGTCAGGCCTATCTATTTGTATTGGAGTTGATTGACCAAAAAGGTCGTCGGCTATTGAAGTAAACATAACCATCATTGTTAGTATAGCTTTTTGCATGAGTGTTTTTATATTATGCCAACTAACAAATAGATTTTTTGGCAATGATTAAAAGATATCAGTAACAATTTGAATATTGTATAATATTATATTGCTGCAATATTAAAAGGTAAGGCTCATATTTCCATACTATTAATTTCCTCATGAACTAATTCTAATTTAATAATTACTTACTTTGCTCTCAAAGAGCAATACGCTTTTTCTTACTTATTATGAAGAAACACTTGAATATCAATTACTTCCATTTAGTTTTTTGTTTTCTGTTTTATTTCAATCCTACATTTTCCCAAACACCCCCATCTCCTGAAAACTTTCTTGGATATGAATTAGGAACGCAGTTTACACCGCATTATAAAATTGCTGCTTACTTTAAAGCAGTAGCACAGGCATATCCTGATATGATGAAAGTGGAAAAGTATGGAGAAACATTTGAAGGTCGGGAATTACTGTTGGCTTTTGTTTCATCATCCCAAAATATTCAGCGGCTTGATGAAATACGCTTAAATAACCTGCGCCTTACCGGAACTATGAAAGACAAAAGTGGCAGTACGAGTGCCCCTGCTATTGTTTGGTTAAGCTACAATGTACATGGTAATGAACCTTCGTCAAGCGAAGCTGCTATGATGACATTGTATGCATTGGTTGATCCTTCAAATACAGCGAATAAAGAATGGTTGAAAAATACAGTTGTAATTATAGACCCTTGTTTAAATCCAGATGGTAGGGACCGCTATGTAAACTGGTTTAATAGTGTAAAAGGAGGTAACGGCAATGCTGACCCGCAATCCCGTGAACATAATGAACCATGGCCGGGTGGCAGAAGCAATCATTACAACTTTGATCTTAACCGCGATTGGGCATGGCAGACACAAATTGAAACACAACAACGTATGGTGAAGTACAACCAATGGCTTCCGCATGTACATGTTGATTTTCATGAACAATACTATAATAATCCTTATTATTTTGCACCTGCTGCAGAACCATTTCACGAAGTGATTACACCATGGCAAAGGGAGTTTCAGAACATCATTGGAAAAAACAACGCTAAGTATTTTGATGAAAATGGCTGGCTCTATTTTACCAAAGAAAGTTTTGATTTGTTTTATCCTTCTTATGGCGATACTTATCCGCTATACAACGGTGCAATAGGGATGACTTATGAACAAGGTGGACATAGCAGGGGCGGCCTTGCAGTAACTACCAACACAGGTGATACCCTTACTTTGACTGATAGGGTTATGCACCATTTTACCACAGGGATGTCAACGATAGAAAGTGCATCTAAAAATGCCGCAAAGTTGGTTGCAGAGTTTAAAAAATTCTATGACGATAGCCGTTCAGGTGTAGGCAGTAGCATTAAAACCTATGTTCTTACAAGTGATAATGCATCTGTAATCAATAACATTGCTCACCTGTTGCAAGCAAATGGGGTTGAATATGGAATGGCTACAAATGTGAGCAATCTCAAAGGATTAGATTACAGCAACGGGAAAGAAGCAAACCTAAAGTTGAAGGCTTACAATATAGCAATCAGCAGCAATCAACCCAAGAGCATTTTGGCTAAGGTTTTATTGGAGCCAAGAAGTAATCTTGTTGATTCGGTAACATACGATATTACAGCATGGTCGTTGCCTTATGTATATGGGGTAGATGCTTATGCAGTTAAATCAATTGTAAATGTGCAGGCTTTTCAATCACCTGTAAAAGAGAAAAATAAAGCATTGTCAACTTATGGATATCTTGTAAAATATAATTCAGTGAATAGTGTAAAATTGTTAGCACAACTGCTGAAGCAACATATTAAAGTCCGCTATTCTGAAAAGTCATTTATCTACAACAAGCAACTTTTTGAAAAAGGTACTCTAATTTTATTACAAAAAGGAAACCCCGAAAATCTATCTGGCATTGTTAATGATTTAGCAAATAAAAATGAAGTAGAAGTTGAAGCCGTTGCTACAGGATTTATGGAGAAGGGGCCCGATTTTGGATCGGCAGATATTAAGTTTATGAAAACGCCTAAAGTTGCTTTAATTACCGGCGAACAGACTTCATCATTAGCAGCGGGTGAGGTTTGGCACCTCTTTGATCAACAGTTGGATTACCCCATAAGTCTTATTAATGCAACCGACATTTCTAAAAGTAATCTCAATAAGTATAATGTTGTCATAATGCCCGACGGGTTCTATAAAGTCTTTGAAACAAAAGGCGTTACAGACAAAATAAAAGAGTTTGTAAATAACGGCGGTAACTTAATAGCTATGGGCGGTGCTGCACAAGAACTTTCAAAAAATACCGATTGGGGATTTAAAGTTAAAGAAGATAAGGACAAAGATGAAAAGAAGGATACTGTTGATTATAGTCTGTTGAAACGTTATGAAAACCGTGAACGGGATAATGTAATTAACAATATTCCCGGTGCCATTTATCGCATTCAACTTGACAATAGTCACCCATTGGCATTTGGTTATACAAGCAACTATTACACATTGAAACAAGATCCTACAGTCTATGAATTTTTGAAGGAAGGATGGAATATTGGGGTAGTAAAGAAAGATAATTATGTAACAGGCTTTGCCGGCGCAAAAGTAAAAAGCTTATTAAAAGACGGATTGGTTTTTGGAAGTATGGAAATGGGCAGTGGCAATGTTATAATCATGGCTGACAATCCTCTCTTCAGGCAGTTTTGGGAAGGAGGGAAGTTGTTGTTTTGTAATGCTGTTTTTCTTGTCGGAAATTAATTTTTAAGAAGTAATTTTCTGGTTGCAAAATGGAAAAGAAAAATCTTGTCATACTTACAGGTGCCGGCATAAGTGCTGAAAGCGGACTTAAAACATTTCGCGACAGCGACGGATTGTGGGAAGGCTATAATGTATATGATGTTGCTACGCCAAGGGGGTTTGCAAAAGATCCACAATTGGTACTGGACTTTTACAATATGCGAAGAAAAGATGTAGCAGCTGCACAACCCAATGCTGCACATTTTGGACTTGCTGAACTGGAGAATGATTTCAACGTCACCATAATTACTCAAAACATAGACGACCTGCACGAAAGAGCAGGAAGTACAAACGTTTTACATCTGCACGGCGAGATATTTAAAATGCGCAGTGTAAAAAATGAATACCTCATTTCGGAAATAAGAGGAGATATAAATATAGGTGATCTGGCAGCAGACGGTGGACAGCTTAGGCCACACATTGTATGGTTCGAAGAGCCTGTTCCTATGATAGAGAAAGCGGCAGCAATTACTACAACTGCTGAAATTTTTATTGTTATTGGTACATCCTTAGTTGTATATCCTGCTGCAGGTTTGGTGAACTATGCTCCCCGATTTGCACCAAAATTTATAGTAGATAAATTCATTCCGGAAGTTGGTAACATTCCTAAGCTCATATCTATTCAAAAACCCGCAACAGAAGGAGTAAAGGAGTTAACAAATTTACTTAAAGAAATGATTTGAGTGGTGCCATTAATTATAAGTTATAAACCCATAACTCATAATTCAAAACTCATAATTTTAAACTCATAACTCCCCAACCAAAGTCTCTTCAAATACAATTCCATGTTTTTCTAATTCTTTTAAAACCGGATTGTAAATACTTTCTTCTATGGGTATATGCAGGCCTGTAGTAGTAAGACTTCCATCTAAAATGAATTTTGCGGCTATACCTAAAGGAAGCCCCACTGTTTTAGCCATGGCTGTATGAATGTTGTCTTCTCCTTTCACAACAAGACAGCTCTTTACATAATTATTAGTACCGTTTGCTTCATACCTTATTTCGTGCATCATAACAACCATGTCTTTATCATCTGCATCCAGGGCTAGTTTTTTCTCAAGAATAAATTGTAAAACATCTGCCGGAGAACATTTGCCCTTATTAATTAATTCATTGCTATCAAGCCCCAGAAAAATCAATTGTTTGAGCGTAAGATTTGCTTCATGCATTTTAGAACTTAAGGCTGTGGCAGCTTTGTTTTTTACATCATCAACATCAAGGCTGTTGAGTTGACCTTCTTCGTCAACCAACAGGATGCTTTCGTCTGTTGATCCACCTGTAATGCTCAATTCATTTTCTGCTTCCATTAGTTGCATGAGGTTATCCATGAGATCCTTAGCAAAAGATAGACGTGTACTCAACATTTCATTGAGCCAATCGCCAAAATTATTAATTTCAAAATGTAATTTGAAAAAATCTGCCAATGTCATATTATCTGTTTCGTAGGAGGCAGTTTCATTGGTAAGCTTTAGATCAATGATGTTTTTCCAACCAAAACAAAAATCAGGATGCCTAAGTGTAGTTCTTATAAATGTTTCGCAATTTTCCAAACCATATACGGGTATATAATTTAGCGAATCCCTGTTAGGATAATAGGCTAATACCAGGTCGTCATTTACCGAAACCTGCTCGCCTGATGTAAAAAGAGATTCATAGGTAACAGATTTCTCCTCATTATTTTCTTTATAAATAGCTCCTGCTTTTCCTGCCAAAACTACATTTCTGGGGTTCCAGCTTATTTTATAATGCCACGGGTTGTCATCGCTTTCGGGTGCTACCAAGCCTCCGCAGTGCGATTTGAACATGTGTATTTTGCCATTAATTGCTTTTATGCGATGAATTAGTTGCATGGCACTCATGTGGTCTATACCGGGGTCTAGTCCCATTTCGCATAAGAACAATAATCCTTTTTTTTCAATTTCATCCTTTAGAGCTAGTATTTTATCGTCTATATAAGATGCTGTTAGTAAGTGTTTACTGTAAAGTACGCAATCTTTAGCTACAAGATAATGAAGGTTTGGGGGCAATAATGAAATAACAAGGTCGGCGGTTTTTATCAAATCCTTTCGTTGTCCATTATTTTCTACATCAGCTTTCGCAGCAGAAACAAGCGGGTGATTTCCAACTTTTGATTGTGCGTTTTCAAGATTGCCATCAGCAACAGTGATCTGGTAATTATTATCGGTAGCTAACTGCTTTAGGTAATCAATGAGTACTGTTGCAGATTTACCGGCACCGAAAAGCAGAATATGTTTCATAAAATGTGATTAATAAATAGCCTTAAAAATAAGCTAAGTTATAGTTGTTTGCTGCAAAGATTACTAAGAAACCCTGAACCTGAAAAGTAATAGTTTATTGATGTTTTTTTCAACAACCGCAATAGGCCATTTGCTAACTAATTTTTCATGTAAAAAAAATTACTTGATTAAGAGATTTTACATTAATTCTCCGTTTTGCATATATTTACAGGCTGCAAAATTTATTAGAATGAATAGAGAAGAACGATTTATGAGTGAGGCAATTGCTTTATCAGCCAAAGGCGTTACAGGCAATCAGGGTGGACCATTTGGATGCGTTATTGTAAAAAATGAAGAAATTGTAGGCCGCGGATACAATCAGGTTACAAGTACTAATGACCCTACTGCACATGCTGAAGTAATGGCAATAAGGGATGCCTGTAAAAATCTCCAAACTTTTCAATTAGATGATTGTGAAATCTACACATCTTGCGAACCGTGCCCTATGTGTATGGGTGCAATCTATTGGGCAAGACCGGCAAAAGTTTATTTTGCAAACAGCCGTACAGATGCCGCCAATATAGGATTTGATGACTCAATGATATATGAGGAACTCACCTGTGAACATTCTCAACGCAAAATTCCAATCAATCAAATTGGCCGTGATGAAGCATTGAAAGTGTTTGAGCAATGGAAAGCAAAAGAAGATAAAATTGAGTATTAGATTCATCCTTTAGGGAAATGGAATTTTTTAAAGTTATAAATCGATTAAAATAAAGAAGGTTGGCTACGTAATAGTAGCCAACCTTCTTTTATTATTCTTAATTCAGTCTTCTTAACTCATAACTCTTAATTCTTAACTCATAACTCTACATTCCTATTAAACCGCATGTGCTTCCTGATAAGATTCAATGGGTTCGCAAGTACAGATTAAATTTCTATCGCCATGTGTATTGTTTACCCTGCTAATAGAAGGCCAGAATTTGTTGTTGCGGATGTAATCTAATGGAAATGCAGCTTTGCTTCTACTATAGGCATGTTTCCACTCATCTGCTGTAATGACATGAATACTGTGCGGTGCATTTTTCAATACATTGTCAGTTTTATCAGCACTGCCATTTTGTATTTCCATGATTTCTTCGTGAATTTGTATCAAAGCAACGCAGAATCTGTCCAATTCATCTTTCGGTTCACTTTCTGTAGGCTCTATCATAATTGTGCCTGCTACCGGAAAACTAAGCGTAGGGGCATGAAAGCCATAATCCATCAATCTTTTAGCTACATCTTCGGCTTCAATACCCAAGGTTTTGAACGGACGCAAGTCAACTATAAACTCATGTGCACAGGTTCCGTTTTTGCCACTATATAAAATTTTATAGTGTTTTTCAAGTCGTGCCTTCATGTAGTTGGCATTCAAAATGGCATATTCTGTAGCTCTTTTCAATCCTTGCGCACCCAATAACTTGATATAGGCATAACTTATAAGTAAAATGCTGGCAGAACCAAATCTTGCAGCACTTACGGCACC
>JANPGE010000042.1:0-4982 GCA_031423805.1 Segetibacter sp.
AAACTGTACTCCCTGAAAATTTAAGTTGCTGTATATTTTGGTGCTATTTCCGCCAATAACAGTATCAGACACTACTGTAGTTTGTCCCCAACTCGGGAACCAATCTATACCAGATAAATTTGTATAAGCGTTGCTAAACAATGAAATCACATCTGTGGAAACCCTTACCGGAGGCGTAGAGGCGGGTATAGTAGGAGCAGATGAAGTAGTTCCTCCGGTTTTATAAAAATAAATATTGTCAATAAAAAAATCAGCTCCTGATGTTGGTGCATCACCTGCAAACATGAATGCAGATTTTAAAGTCAGCAAATCAATATTCATTCCTACCGCAGGATTATTAAAATCAGCTAAAGGGATTGTTACTTCATGCCAGTTACCATCTCTTACCAATCCATATTTTTGTGTACCTGCACTAAAGTTCATCCACGTTTCGCCATGGCCTGTGGTGAGACCAATTTTAAATTGACCTGTGTAGGTAGATTTAAAATTAAACTTCAAAGAACCAGAAGAAAAATTTTGAAGATTTACGTAATTATTTACCACACCCATACCAAACCAATCTCCTGTATTTGCATGTACAGCCCACAGTTTATTACCTTCATAAGGAATCGGAACCGGACTGGTAATAGTGGAAATATTATTCCAATAGTTCAATACTGCATTTGTTCCATAATCCAATGATGCAGAAACAGGAGTCGTTTCGGTAAGCACCCCAAAATTACTTGTAACTGCTACATCATTTCCAAGAACTAATTCATCTCCCGGATTTTGATATAGTTTTATATAGTCAACATACATTTTGCCGGGTAATGGAGCAGTAATTCCATTATCGGTAAAAATACCTGTGTAACCACCTCCTACTGCAATATTTAATAATAGAAAATGAGGGGTATGAAATTCCGTAAGGTCTGGGTTAGTAGAAGTAGTAATACTATAAAACTCTACATTGTCAAGATACATTTTAATATATTGACTGGTCCAAACCATTTTGTATAAGTGATAGTCAGCAGAAAGATCCACAGTTGCATCTTTACTGCTAGTAGTGTATTCATGTCCTCCGCCTGCATTGCTCCAATGAGCAGCTGAACTAATTCTCTTATTCACAAGATTAGCAGCAATTGCTGATGCAGCACCTGCTTCCATAATGTCAATTTCACCAATGGACGGCCATGATCCTCCGATTGTACCAAGGGTCCAAAAGGCAGGCCATAAGCCATTTGCCATATTTGGCAATTTTATACGAGCCTCAACAGTGCCATACTTAAAATGTACTCTACCTTCCGTTTTTATTCTGCCGGACGTAAATGTACTTCCGTCAAAATTTTCTCTTTTGGCTTCAATAACCAGGCTTCCGTTTTCAATCCTAACATTATCTGTTCTGCTGGTATAATATTCAAGTTCAGAATTGCCCCAACCCCATCCTGCTGCACGGCCACTACCGTTGCCAAAATCATATGTCCAGGCAGATGAATTAAGAGATGTTGAATTGAAATTTTCCTCCCAAACTAATGTTTGAGCATTGATCATAAAATTAAATCCAAACAAAGCCAGGATAATTAGCCCCAAAGAGGGCTTGCTTATTCCCACTAATAAATTGTACCGCAGATTATTTTTCATCATTGTTAAATCTTTGTTTTGGAAAATTATTAATTATAAAAACACTTGGGAAATGCTCTTTACTTAGATAAACAAAACAGGGTCATCAAAATGATGACCCTGTTTAATTTATTGGATTTTCAGTTTAGAATCTATCTTTGATTAACAATCATTTTGATTGATCCCGTCTTGCTACCTACTGTATAAACAACAGTGTAAAGGCCTGGTGCAAGAGTGTTTTCAGCAATGTTCTTATTCATCTTTCCTGCATTATTCATCATATTGTATTGTGCAACACGACGACCAAACGCATCTACAATCTGAACACTTGCAGGCATAGTTGTAGTAACACCAGTTTCTATGTTCAAACTAAAAGTACCATTGTTTGGATTTGGATAAATCGCTGCTTTGTTAAGCGTTAGTTCCTGCGCCTTAATATTGCTCATACGTGTACCTGATGGGCAACCTGTATGGGTTAGTGGCTGTGATTTTGCACTGCCTGCAACTCCGCAAGCCGTAACACCTTTAACAGTAAGATTGCCGCCGGTATACAAAGCAAGGAAAGTAACACTTATCACAGAACTATCTGAATTGGTTGCAGTAATGGATGTTCTGGCAGGTATAGTCCAACGATAATGATGTGTAGTAGCCTGCAACGAGGTAGATGCTGTAGGTACAACAGTGTATTGGATTACATTACCGATACAAGCATTGTATGATACTGTACCTGATGTAATACCTGTTGGTGTTGGTGGTAAGAAAGATGCAGATTTTGCTGCACTATAAATACCACATCCGCTTAAGGCCTTCACACTCAATGAACCACCTGCAAATGATGTCTGAAAGCTTAAAGTAATTACAGAACTATCTGAATTTGCACTCGTTATGGAAGTCTTTGATGGTATAGTCCATCTGTACACCATTACTGTTCCTTGTGTAGCGGTAGGTGCAGGTGCAACTACTGTGTATTGTACTGAATTACCGGCACATGCATTGAAATTACCTGTAGATGATGTAATGTTAGTTGCAGCAGGTGGTGCCATTATTGCACTTACCGCCAGGGTCTTGGCAAGACTTACTGAACAACCATTTACAGATTTTACAGAAATAGTATCTTTTGTAAATCCTGTATTATAGACTACTGTTACTGCTGTATCATTTACTCCTAATGCATTTAAATGCACTAAAGTAGCATTGGAACCAACCTTCAATGTCCAATTGTAAGAAGTAGCATTGGCTGCTTTTCTTATTCTATAGGTAATAGGTGATCCGCCAATAGCAGCACAAACATCTGTAACTGCAGCAACTGATGGGGTAAAGGTTGATTGTATAGCTGCAGGTGCTGTAGGTAATGTTCTGGTTAAAGTCAATACCCTTGGCAAACTTGTATCACATGCTGACAAGCTATACACTTTAATGTAACGGGGTGATGTTGTACTAAGTGTGATCGTATCAGGGAATGTAACAGCAATTGTAGTATCATTCACAAGGGTTACAAAAGAACCTCCCGGTGCTTCCCATACATAACCGGTAGCAAAGGCTACCTGCTTAATTCTAAAAGTATCTCTAACACTGGTTGAAGCTACAACACTTGCTGTATAACTGCAAACATTGGTAGCTGCTGAAACTAAAGATGGTACAAATGACTTGTAGATATATCCAGGGGTTGTAGGTATCGCTTTAGTAACTGCAAACGTGGTAAGTGGACCAGTATTGTTACATGAGTTTTTACCTTTTACAGATATAGTACCGGCAACATTCATATTTAGTACAACAGTGTTGGTTCCTTGTCCAGATTGAACTGAATTACCAACACCACTTACCGTCCATGAATAGGTAATATCATTTTCATTCATAACAGAATAAGTCTGCACCGCATTGCACTGATTAACATTTTTAACACCCATGATTGGTGATGGTGCTAAAGGTATAATCTGCTGTGGATCAATAACTGCCGTAGCAGTGGCTGATATAGGGCCGGTAGAGGTTTTAGATCTTACCGTATAAGTACCGGGTACCAAACTACTGAAAATGCCTGTACTGTTAGAGAAAGATCCACCATTTAGGCTGAACGCTAATCCCGCAGTTGGTGATGTTACAGTAATAGTACCTGTAGCAACACTGCATGTTGTTTGTGTTACACTAAGTGAAGGTGCTGCTACTCCTTTCCAGAAATAAATATTGTCAAGATAAACTATGCTGCCGCCAAATGGAGTGCCTACAAGTTTAAACTGACCAATATTATTTAGAGCAATAGTGTTGTACTGTGAAAGTGCAATATCATAACTGTTCCAACCCAATTTAGTAGGTGTTAAGGTTACTGATTGCTCAACAGTTGAAGGTGAAGTATTGACTAAGAATATATCAAAAGCATCGCAATTTGGAGTCCAGATATCCACATGCAAATTAACCATAGCTGATGCATTTATAGGAACAGCAAACTGTACACCCTGATAATTAAGATTATCATACTTTTTGGTAGAATTACCTGCAATCATAATATCAGACACATAAGTTGACTGACCCCAGTTAGGGAACCAATCTGTTCCTGCAACCTCTGTATAAGCGCCGCTGTATAATGAAATAACATCAGCAGTATTTCTTACAGGAGGAGTTGGTGCAGCCACTGTTGGTGGTGGAAATGAAACAACTAATGATGCAGTAATAGAAGCTGATCCGAAACTACCAAAAGGAGCCTGCGTGGCTGTGATAGTAGAGGTTCCTCCACCTACTACAGTTACTGTGTTACCACTTATTGTAGCAACATTTGTGTTAGAACTTGTATAACTAAATGAACCACCACTATTAGTTGTAGGTGCAGTCAAAGTAAACGGAGGATTTCCTAATACTTTTGCAGGCACATTAAAGTTAGTAAGTGTAGGAGTGTTGGCCGATTTCCAGAAATAAATATTATCCAGATAAACAGTACTGCTGCCAAATGGGGTACCGACTAATTTTATCTGATTTATGCTAGCAAGATTAATTGTGTTGTAATTAGTCAATAAAATATTGATGCTATTCCATCCTGATTGTGTAGGATTAATCGTATAAGCTTGTTCTGTAACGCCAGGGCTTGTGTTAATTAAAAACACATCAAAAGCTGTACAGTTTGGAGTCCAGATATCAATATGCAGATTGGTCATATTGGCTGCATTTACCGGGCCTGCAAACTGAACACCCTGATAGTTTAAGTTTTCGTATTTTTTTGTGTTATTTCCCGCAACGGTAACATCAGTAACTACAGTAGATTGACCCCAGTTAGGGAACCAATCAGTTCCGGCAACATTTGTATAAGCATCACTATAAAGAGATACAACGTCATTTGCATTTCTTGCAGGTGGTGTAGGTGCTGCTGTGGTTGGAGGGGGGAAACTAACAACTAAAGG
>JANPGE010000043.1:0-40443 GCA_031423805.1 Segetibacter sp.
TTTTCCTGATCAAATTCGCTTCCGGTATCTATTATAAATACTTTTATTCCACTGCCGGTTGTTTTTGTCCATGCGCCGGGGATGCCATGAAACTGATAATTCCACGATTGCTTAGTATTGGGTAAAATCGTGGTGTAATCAACCTCATTTATCAAATTTGTAGCTGCAACGTTGCTACCGCAACCACTACTGCTTGCAGTTTTGTTGGCTGTATTTTGTTTAGGTTCATAACCCATAGGCTCGGCATAACGTACTAATCCACTTGCCCGCAAAGCTTTTACCGTCTCAAGGTTTTCTACCCTAACATCTATTACAGGTAGTATATTTTCTTTCCATTGTTCCATGTTGCTTAGCGTTAATTCAGGATGGATGGCTTGCTCGTATCCCATTATTATATTCAACACCTTTTCACGGGCATCTACCCATTTATCTTCTTTAATATCAATACCGGCAAGTCTTTCAGCAACATTTACTTCACCTTCGGGTTGGTACCCTACTGACATTATATTATCACTCTGTTGCAAAGCACTCCATACCATTTCATCAGACGCAGTACTCCATTCAAATTTATGGTTAAGCTCTATTTGCTGCCTTATAAATGCATCTATAACAGCAGTGGAAAGTGCTGTCGGATTATTAGCCTGTACTGTCGATTTGATTTCTTGTTTGTTGCATGCAATCAGCAATACTATTGCAGCTATTACAGTGTGTTGGAGTATTTTTTTCATAAACAAGGCGGTTTAGTTTTAGAAAATAAATGTAGGAATATTTATTGGTTTCTTTGTGGAAATGGATTTGGATAAAAAAAGGTGATTCGCATATAGATAATTTAAAATAAGAGATTAATTAATCGTAAAAGTAAAATAAGAAATAACATCCCCCATCCTCCCCCACTCATTGCCGCCTCCCTATAATCAATTACTTTTGCGCCTCGTAAAAAAAAGATAAGTTTATTATGCTTCTTGGTCTGCAAAATGTAACATTTGAATTTGGTGCCCGTGTGATAGTGAGTGAAGCAACATGGCATATACAACCGGGTGAAAGAATTGGCTTAATCGGATATAACGGAACAGGTAAATCAACATTACTTAAAGTATTGGTGGGGCAATACACTCCTTCTGCCGGTACTGTAGAAAAAGGACGTGATACTACAATTGGATATCTGCACCAGGATTTGCTAAGTTTTGATACCAACGATACTATTACCGGTGTTGCCCTTGGTGCATTTGAGCGAGTGGTTCAATTGGAGAAAGATATAGAAAGATTGGGGAAAGAATTGGAAGCCAATCCTGAAAGCGAAGAAATACTACTAAAATATACTGATGCACTCCACGAATTGGATGTGCTTGATGGCTACAATGTACATTACAAAGCTGAAGAAGTATTGCATGGCCTTGGCTTTAGCAATGAAGATCTTGCTAAACCTTACAAACAATTCAGCGGTGGATGGCGTATGCGGGTACTGCTTGCAAAAATGATCCTGCAAGCCCCTGATGTTCTTTTATTAGATGAACCTACCAACCACCTTGACCTGCCAAGTATTGAATGGTTGGAGAAATATCTGATTGGCTACAAAGGCAGCGTAGTAATTGTGAGTCACGATAAGTTTTTCCTGAACAGGATGGTAAATAAGATTGTGGAACTGTATCAAAAGCAATTGCACATATACAGTGGCAACTACGAATATTACGAAAGGGAAAAAGTGTTGCGCATAGATATGCAGCAAAAGGCCTACGAAAATCAGCAGGATTACATAAGGCAAAACGAGCGGCTGATTGAGCGTTTCCGGGCAAAGGCAAGCAAAGCAGCTATGGCGCAGAGTCTTATAAAAAAGCTTGACCGGCTTGACCTGATTGAAGATTCGCAGATAGAGCGCCCCGACATCCGCATCAACTTTCAGGTAGATAAAACACCGGGAAGAGTATTGGTTTCGCTGAAACACATCAACAAAAAATTTGGCGACAATGTAATTTTAGAAGATGCTGTAGGTGAAATAGACCGCGGCGATAAGATTGCTCTTATTGGTGCCAATGGCAAAGGAAAATCAACCCTGCTGCGCATTGTAGCAGAGACAGAAAGTTTTGAAGGTGAAAGAGTATGGGGGCACAATGTTGAAGAAAGTTTCTACGCACAGCACCAATTAGAAGCACTGAATGTCAACAATAATCTGTTGGATGAAATGAAAGATGCAGGCAGCAACAAAACAGAACCTGAACTAAGGGCCTTGCTTGGAGGTTTTCTTTTTGGTGGTGATGATGTAGATAAGAAAATTAAAGTATTGAGAGGTGGAGAAAAGGCTCGTGTTGCGTTGGCTAAAACCATTGTAAGCAAAGCGAACTTTCTTATGTTGGATGAACCTACCAACCACCTTGACATGCACTCGGTAGAGTTATTGGCTGATGCATTGAACAAATATCCCGGTAGCTTTATTCTGGTGAGCCACGACCGTTTTTTTATATCGAAAACTGCCAATAAAATATGGGAAATAGTTGACCACAAAATCAAGGAATTTAAAGGTACCTATCAGGAATGGGTAGAGTGGAATGAAAGAATGGCTAAACAAAAAAATGCTGATAGTGAGGTTAAGCCTGTGGCAAAAGACAATACAGCTTCGCAAAATACACCACAGGCAACTGCTAAACAAGTAGCTCCACAAAAGGCTGAAGTTAAAAATCAGCCGGTAAGTAAAGAGCAGCAAAAAGAGTTGCAAAAACAACAAAAAAGACTTGCAAATCTTGAAGCCGAAATCAATAACGCTACTGCACTAAAAAACAGGCTGGAACAAGCACTTGCTGCACCTGACAACTATTCAGATAAAAACAAATTTGCAACAGCTGAAGCTGAATATAAAAATGCCGTTAATGGATTAAAAACGCTCAATCACGAGTATGAATTGGTATTTGAAAAAGTAATGGAATTGGAAATGCAAATGAGTTAATGACGATAGTTTATGTATAAATTAATTCTCGATTTTCAGTAACCTGAAAAACTCTTTTTCTTCAATTTCTTTTACTTCGCCGGGTTGTAAATCGCCGAGTGTAAGATCTTCTATACTTACCCTTATAAGCCTTTTGCAGCGGTGGCCTACAGCATCCACCATTTTTCTGACCTGATGAAATTTCCCTTCGGTTAGTGAAATAAGTACCCATGAAGATGGTTCATATTCAGTAACATTGTCCGGCAATGTTATATAGCTTTCAGGATTACTAACTGATGAAACATTGCAGGAAGTAGTAGTATAATAAACGCCTCCTTTTATGAGTATAGAAATGCCATCACGTAAGGATTGTAAGGTTTCTTCAGTAATGGTTTTTCGCACCTGCACCAGGTATGTTCTGCTATGGGGCACCTTACCCTGAAATAGTTTTTTTGTAACTGATTTATCTGTTGTTAAAATAAGCAAGCCTTCTGAATGGTTGTCTAACCTACCTATTGCATGTATCCCTTCGGGAAAGGTAAAATCTAAATCTCCCAACAACACCACATTATGACTGCTGACAAACTGTGACACCATGTTTGCAGGCTTGTTTATAATGTAATATGCTTTGGGAACAGCATTCATAATTAAGTTGTCTTTACTAAAAATAAAAAGGCATTTCTTTTATCATTAAAGAAATGCCTCGTCAAGATATATTCATTTCCCGAAAGGGAAAAATTAAAACGCTGACTTGAAAATTGGCGTGTAGTTTATTCCTTAGCCTTAATAAAATCACTAACCAAATAAGAGATTAATTTACCAATAGTTTCACTGCTTTTACCATCGCTTAGTTTGCTAGCGCCTTCACAGATATGCAGATAAGCTGTTTTGGTATCGGCTGCTGCATAAGACACAAACTGTCTTGCATGTACAGGTTGTACGCCACAGGGTGTAAACGCACTACTTAATGTATCTTCAATACAATCAAGGTCTAACTCTATACCTGTATATGAATCTTCAGTAAAGGTAGTTGCATGAGCAACAGAAGAAAGAAAATCGCGTTTCTCATGAATGAAAATATCCTCGTAAGTAATGAAATCAATAAAAGGATTGTTTACAACATCCATCCATATATTTTGTGTCAGATAGTTTTCATGCAACCCAATAATACAATATTTCTGCAGGTAACCATCTTCCTCTGCATATGTAAATCCGTTTCCACTATGCCTGCCTTCTAAAGGCCTGAAATCAGCATGTGCATCAAGATTTATGCAATTGATTGAAGCAAGAGGAATCTGTCCGCTTTTGTACAAACCCTTAGCAGCCCCTTTTATTAAAGGATAAGAATTGTTATGTCCCCCTCCTATTACAATTGGTATTTTGTTATTCTCAACTATCAGTTTTATAAGGGGTTCTACTGCTTCGTCTATTTGGTTAACTGCATGGCGGTAAGCAGCGGTTTTTTCTTCGTAATTATGTGCATTTGCTTCTATCAGCCTTGCTATTTCTGAAAAATCAAAATGACCTAACAATAAAATGTTGCTCCCTTCAAGAAAGTCGTTGCTTTGAATGTTGACAAATGAAGTAAGAAAAGGATGCCATGCCGTATCTGTACCACCTACACCATAATTTGCTTTAACACCGATATCCTCTGGAATACCTATTAAAACAAATTTTGAATCAGAAGATTTTATAGATTCTTCAAGGCTTTTACTATCGCCAATCACCTGAACCCGTTCACCGATTTTTGTTTCAAAACGGCGTATTCGGGTAATAGATAATACGTCTTTTTTGGTATAAAATTTGAAATATCTAAGAATTTCTGAATGACTTTGAATATTTTTCTGTGTTGCAGTTTCTAACATTGGACTAGAGGTTTTTTTATGTCAGGTAAATGTAAAGGTTTTTATTATTCATCATAATGGATTTGATAATTTAAGTGAAAGAATGATTGGGTATCAGGTAATTTTATTATCCATTTTTAATACTTCTACAAATTGGCATAAATAACAATTTGTATTTCAGAAAATTTTTAAACCTAAAATTTTAGTTACTATAATGTGGATAACTTGTAAAATTGTAGGGAAAATGATTTGCTTTATTAATAATTAGGTAACTTTAAACCTATAGTTTTGCTACTGTTGAATGAAAAGGATATAAATGATTAAATCAAAATCAGGTTTATCATACCTTTTCAAATAACTCCATCACCAATCTGCTATGATCCAAATTTGTTACTGGTATTATTGAATGAACTTTAAAAGAATAAAATTTCCATTTCCACAAATAATCTTTATGAAACAATTTTACGCTGTTTTGCAATCATTGAATGTATTGCCTTTGTCAGAAAGAATTTCAATTGAATCTACTTCAGGTGGTAGTTCTTTAATGAAACGACCATTGAAAATGCTTTCCCTTGTGCTTATGTTTGCTCTGTCTTTTATGGCGGGAATGCAAAAGGTGAATGCGCAGTTGGTTACAGAAGATTTTAGTTATACTGCTAGTACAGGACTTGTAGCAACAAATGGTTATACCAACAATTCGGGAACCACTAACCTTCTTACCGTTGCCGCATCGGGTACAGGATTATCATATACTGGCTCGCCAAGGTCTGCAGTTGGTTTGGCACTACCTATGGCCAATACCGGGGAGGATGCCTATAAGTCATATACTTCTCAAACAACAGGAGCGGTATATGCATCTGCCCTGATTAATCTATCGGCAGTAAATGCCACAGGAGATTATTTCTTCTGCCTTATGACAGGTACTACATACAATGTGAGGTTATATGCCAAAACCAGTGGAGCAGGTTATGTTTTGGGCGTTGGAAAAGTTGGAACAGCAGCTACTTATGATGCCACTGTGCGATCCTTGGGTACAACTTATTTGGTAGTTATTAAATATCAGTTCAATACCGGAACTACCACCGATGACCTCGCAAGTTTATACATTAATCCCTCATTAGGTAGCACCGAACCTGCCGCAAATGCCACTAACGGATCTGGAACTACAGATGCAGCTAGTATCAGTAGTTATGGATTTCGTCAAGGCACTGCAGCAAATGCTCCAACTTTAGTTATTGACGGAATCATGGTAGGTACCACCTGGGCATCTGTTACTCCATCATCTTCAACTCCCACAATCACACCTTCAGGAAATGTAACCGGCTTAACGTATCCTTTAGGATCGGGACCGTCAACAGGTTCACCTGTAACTTTTACGGCTTCTAACCTAACTGCAGGTCCTGGTAATATTACTTTTACCAGTTCTACAAATTTTGAAGTTTCTGTTACAAGTGCCACAACCGGTTTTGTAACAACAGGTAATACTGTTACTTTAGGATATACAGGAACAGGAACAATATCTCCAAATACAGTTTGGGTTCGTTTGAAAGCAGGTCTTTCTGCAGGAACTTATACGGCAGAAACTATTGCAATTAGCGGTGGTGGTGCAACATCTTCCTTTACAGCCGCAGGTAGTGTAACAACACCTACTATTACCCCTTCGGGAAATGTGACAGGACTTACATACGTTCAGGGATCAGGTCCTTCAACGGCTTCTTCTATTACTGTTACTGCAGCAAATCTTACTACGGGCCCCGGTAACTTAACGCTTACAAGTTCAACAAATTTTGAGGTTTCTACAACTAGTGCTACAACAGGTTTTGCTACACCTGGTAATACGGTAACATTAGCATATACGGGAACAGGAACTATATCACCCAATACTGTTTGGGTTCGTTTGAAGGCAGGCTTAACTACAGCTACTTACCCTGCTGAAACAATTACGATTACCGGTGGTGGTGCTTCTTCATCGTTTACGGCTGCAGGTAGCGTAACTGCGCCTACCCCAACAATTAGTGTTGGAGCTTTAACACCTGCCGGTTCATTTTCTACCTTAACAGGTACACCTTCGGGAGTTAAAACATTTACAGTATCAGGTACATTCCTTACGGCTAATCTGGATATTGCTGCTGTAGCCGGTTATGAATATTCTGATGATGGTTTTGCTACTGCAGGACAATCATCGTTAAGTTATAATACTGCAACTGTTTCCAAAACCATATCTGTTCGTTTAACAGGTGCGGTAACCGGAGTATATAATGGTTCAATTGCTGTTACAAGTACGGGTGCTACAGGCTCACCTGCCTCAGTTGCAGTTACAGGTAATGTATTCTCGGGCACTTTCACTTCAGGAAATCTTTCTGTTGAGACTATCGGTGATGGATCAACACCACTTTCAAGTGCCGCTATGAAAATAAATGTAAGGGAGTATTCAACAACAGGTACACTAACCAATACATTTGTATTACCAAGTGCTGCCTCAAGTCTCCCAACATCTGCTCCATGGTATATGACAGAGACAGGCACGGCAACTTCTGCCGGTCAGATCAACAGATCTGCTGACGGACGTTTTCTAGTTTTACCTGGCTACAATGCATTATTGGGAACTTTAACTGTTGCTTCTACAGCAGCCCCTGCAAATAAAAGAGTAATTGGAGTATTTTCTCCGAATGGTAGCGTATCAACAACAGCGTTCGACTTTTTCTCTGCCAGCACTTTCCGTAGCATTGCTTCCAATGGTTATTCATTATGGGCAGCAGGTACAGTTACAGGTGGCACAGGATTGTATTATCTGAAAGATGCAAATGCAACTCCTGTAAGTTTGGGTTCTATTAACACAAGAGTTGTTAAGATTTTTAATAATAAATTGTATTATTCAACTGCGACCACTGGAGGTACGGGTATTTACCAGGTTAGTACAAATGGCTTACCTTTAAGTGTTACCGCTGTTTCACTTTTAAGATTAACAGATGCTTCTTATGCTTCTACGGCAGGAACCAGTCCCTACGCATTTGAGATTAATGCAACTGATGATATTATGTATGTAGCCGATGATGCAGCCTTTGTAAGTACATCAACAGAAAGAGGCGGTATTCTTAAGTTTACAAAAGTTTCCGGAGTCTGGACTTACCAATATACCTTACAATCGCCTGTACTAAGTGCCAGAAGTTTAGCAGTAGATTGGAGTACAGGTGGTGGTTCTACTCCAACTTTATATGTAGTAACCACAACATCTTCAAATAATGCTATAGGAAAAATAATTGATGCCGGTATTGGATCTACCGGTACTTCATTAGTAACTGCTGGCGCAAACTATGTATTTCGCGGAATTCAATTTAGTCCTGAAAATCTGGGTAGTCCACAACTTACCTGCACAGCAAATCTGTTAGCATTTGGTGGTGAACCTGTAGGATTCTCTACACCGGAAAAAGTATTTAATGTTGCGGGTACAGGGTATTCGGGAAATATCAATGTTTCTATCCCTGTTACTGCTCCTACAGATCAGTACGGATTATCTTTGACTCCGGGCGGACCTTACACCAGTACACTTAGTGTTCCAAATAACTCTACTATATATATGGTATTATCACCTACAGCCGTAGGTACATATAATGGTAATCTTACAGTTTCAGCAACCGGTGCTTCCAGTGTATTAGTACCCGTTACCGGAAAAGGAATTATTCCCGTTAACTATTACAATGTATCAGGAGCGGATGTAACAAGATTGGTTAATTGGGGTACAAATACTAATGGTACTGGCACGAACCCTACAAACTTTACGGATGATGGACAGTATTTTAATATTACCAATACACCGCTTGCCCTTGCGTCATCAGCAACTACTGCAGTTATAGATCAAACGGCAACTTCTAGCAGTGGAAACCCAACACTTACATTTTCTGGTGTTCCAACCTGTAATAATAGTCCACAAAGTTTATTTGTAGGAGCTACTATTACAGGAACGGGTATTCCGGGTAGTACGACCATAATTGCAATAAGTGGGAACACCATTACCATGTCTGCAAATGCTACCGTTACAGACAATACAGGAACGGCCATTTTCTCTGTAGCCGTTAGTGGGCCTTTTACAATATCAGGAAGTCTTTCAAAAATAGTTGTAGGAAATGGTATCAATTTCGTTGTGCCATCAACCCGTGCATATGCAGGTTTAGCAGATGTTGCAGCAGGAGGTACATTAACACTTCAAAATAGCTCAGTTCCAACTTTGGGTACTTTGGATGCCACCAGTACTGTAAACTATAACCAAACAGGTGCAGCTACAGTTCTAACAGCAACTTATGGTAATCTAACATTACAAGGTTCTGCGTTAGATGCAAGAACATTACCAACATCAAGCAATTTAGCTTTGGATTTGATTGTTGCAGGTAACTTTTCCGCTAATAATGTAACAGTAACTGCAGCTACGGTTTCTCCATTTACCTATATGACATTGGGTGGAAATCTTACAATGTCTAATGGTGCCGTAATGGTTGCTGCGACTCCATTAAGTACGCTGGGATTACTAAATATTATAACTACAGGTAATTCAAACCAAACTTTCTCTTATACAGGAGGTGGAACTATCAGATTAAATACATTAACAAGTACAAAAAGTGCAGGTATTGTTACCCTTGGCACAAATACCACACTTGTTTCGCATACACAACAGAGTCCTACAACTACCTATCCTGGTATTGCTTTGAATTTATCTGGAACTGCATCTTTTGTTTCACAGACAGGTTCTTCATTAAATTCAACAGGTTCATCCAACATACATTTAAACTTTACAGGAAGTTCAACATTTACTTTAGGTGGTAATATAAATACTTCAGATAATTCATCTGCATCTTTCTCAACTCCGGTAACACCTTCAGGGTCATTAATTGCTTCATTCCCTACAGGAACATCGTTTAATGATGGTGGTAATACGATTACTGTAAGTGGCAACCTTGGGTTAGGTGGTGTTGCAGGTGCTTATACCCTATCAGGCAATACTATTATTGAAACCCGTGGTGGTACATCATCTATAGGTGATGCGACTTTAAGTGATGTACCTGTAGCGCATTTTAACAACTTTTCTTTTGCTCCAATAGGTGGCACAGGAACAAGTTTTGTATCTGCCGGAAGTAGTATCATTTACATTGACGGCAACTTTACAATAGGTGGAACTGCAACAACTAATAAAATAGGTGGTGGTTCAAATAATACTGTAAAAATTGCAGGAAACTATAGCAATAGCAGAACGATTGATATGATTACCCCAAGTACTTCTGTATGGGAATTCGCAGGTTCAACACCACAGACTTTTTCAACAGCATTTACAGGTGGTGAATCATTTTTTAGTGTAAAAATCAATAATGCAAGCGGTGTTACCATGACAACCGGAGACTTTAATATTGGTGCATCAGGTAATCTTAACTGTTCATCAGGAATACTAACAACGGGTAGCAATATGGTTGTTTTAAGTGCAACCGGAACAATTACAGAATCTACCACATCTTATGTAACCGGAAACGTTCAATCTACCAGAACCCTGGGTACATCAACAGATGCATTTGGTAGTATGGGAATGAGTTTAACAACTGCAACTGCAGGTGGGGTTACAACAGTTTTACGCAATACAGGTACAAGCAATAATATAGGTTGCTTAAATACAAGTGTGAAACGCACATTTACTGTTACTAATGGTGGTAGTGCTCTTAATGCCAATATTCAATTCACTTATGAACCTACAAATGAATTAAATGGTTTAACTGAAGCAGAGTTGAAGCTTTTTGATGTAACGGGTGATGCACCATACAATACAGCCAGTTATAATAATATTTCAAAAACATTTACACTAACCAATGCAAGTACAATTGCCGGAGTTTATTCTGCATCTGTAGGGTCTCCATTATTAGTAATAACTAATCCTTCAGCTGTATGTTCACCGGGAACTGTAGATATAACAGATGCAGCCGTAACAGTTGGTTCTGATGCAGGTGCATTAAGTTATCATACAACAATTGCCGGAACAACAACACAACCAAACCCAAATATGGTGGGTAACGGAACTTATTATATTAAATTAACAAACACTTCAAGCTGTACAACAATATTACCTGTGGTAGCAACAGTAACAACTTCTGTTGTTCCAAGTGTAACGATTGCGATAACAACAGGATCAAATCCTGCATGTCAGGGTGGAAATGTAACTTTTACTGCTACACCTACAAATGGAGGAACAGGCGAAAGCTATGATTGGTATAGAAACGGTATTTTAGATCCATCAAGCAGTACCAATACTTACTCTGCAATAAACATTAGTGCAACCACACCGGTTTATGCTGTTATGACAGTTGGTACAGGTATTTGTGTTACTACACCAACTGCCACAAGTGCAACAACTACTATCAATATTATAAGTAATAGCTGGACTGGAAGTTTTAGTAATGCATGGGGTGATGGCAGAAACTGGTGTTCTGGTACAGTACCAACAAGTACTACTGATGTATCCATCCCTGTAACAAGTCGTAATCCTGTAATTTCTGCAAATACTGCTGTTAAAAATATAAACATTGCTACAGGAGCTACTGTTACAATGAGTAATGTGAGTTTAATGGTTAATGGTATTGTTACCGGCACCGGAACTTTTGGTGGCGTAAGCAATACTAACTCTGGTGTTAATTTCACTTTTGCTGGAAGTATTGGAACATTATATTTTGCTCCTGCTGGTATTAAATCATTGCTTATTTCCGGTAGTGGAGCATCAGCAACCTTAGGTAATGTAACCAATGTATATGGTGAACTAAACGTTGGTAATGCTTCATTAAATACAGGTGGTAATCTTACCCTAAAATCTGACCTAAATGGTACTGCATGGGTTGCACCCATTACTTCAGGAACTATCACAGGTATTGTAACAGTAGAAAGATATATTAATAGAAATGCTTTCCGTGCATGGAGAATGTTATCAGTTCCTGTTCAAGGGGCTTCGGAATCATTCAAAATGGCATGGCAGGAAAATCAGGCTCCTTTGGCCAATGGTAATCCTGGGTATGGTACACTTCTTACCAATACAACTTCAGGTAATGGGTATGATGCAGTTACATCTGGTGCTTCATTGTTATCATTTAACAATGGTACTCCCGGTAGCTTTACGGCAGTAAGCAGTACAGCAAATACAATGCAGACTAACAAAGGTTATTTTGTATATATACGTGGAGACAGATCTGCAACAGTTTCAGGAGGTGTATTTAATCCAACTGCAACTACTCTAAGAACTCATGGAAATCTTTATATAGGAACACAACCATCTATTACTTTACCCGCCGGACAAAACGTAATGGTTGGTAACGTTTATGCTTCAGCAATAGATTTTAATGTAATGCTTACAAATAGTTTAGTAAGTGGTACAAATTCATTTAAGGTATGGGATCCGAAAATCGCAGGAACAACTAATACAGGTGGTTATCAAACTTTTAGTTCTTCTAACGGTTATGATCCTACACCGGGAGGTGGTAGTTATGGAAGTACTCCAAATTCAAGAATTGAAAGCGGACATGCATTTATTCTTAATGCTGCAGGTGGAGGTTCTGTACAATTGACCGAAAGTGCTAAAACTTCAGGTAGTAGAAATGTTACCCGGACATCTACGGTTTATCGTCAGTTTAAGGCATCAATAATTGCCTATACTATTAACGGTTTGCAGCTTGCAGATGGTAACAGTGTTGTTTTTGATAGTGCCTATTCCAATAACATAGATTTCAATGATGCAATTAAAAGTAATAATATAGGCGAAAATTTTGGAATTCTAAAACGTAATGGTACTGTATTGCAAATTGATGCAAGACAACCCCTTGCAATTGCGGATACAATCTTCTATAAATTATGGAATGTAAAACAGCAGCAATATCAACTTCGTTTTGTAGCTAAAAATATTGATGTACCCGGATTGTCTGCGGTATTAATAGATAGCTTCACTAACACTGTAACACCATTAAATACTATTGATACTACTTATTTGGACATAACAGTTACTTCAAATCCGGCTTCTTATTCAGCCACACGTTTCCGGGTAATATTTAAAATCAGTGCAATACTGCCGGTAACATTTACTAAAGTAAATGCTACACAAAATAACAAAAAAGTAGATGTTGAATGGAAAGTAGCAGCAGAACAAAATATTGAGCAATACGAAGTGGAACATTCTGCAAATGGAATAAAATTTGAAAAAATTGCTACAGTAGCCTCAAAAGGTAATAGTGTTTTAAACGCTTACCTTATTCAACATGAAAAACCGGTGACCGGCGATAATTTTTATAGGATAAAAGCCATAGAAGCTAATGCAGGCAGGTCGTATAGCAAGATAGTAAAGGTTAAGGTAGATGCTGGCAATAACAGTTTCACTGTTACTCCAAATCCAGTTGTAAATAATAAACTTAATGTATTATTCACTAATAAACAAAGTGGAGATTATGAGATCAGGTTAGTCAATACATCAGGTCAAATTTTATTTACAAAAAATATTTACCATGATGGAGAAAATAGCCCAAAAACTATTATCTTGCCTTCCGGAATTCGTTCAGGCATGTATCAACTGGAGATAATTGCTGTTGATGGTGTTGAAAAGAATATTCAAAAAATTTTATTAAACAATAACAATTAAAAATCCTAGCACTTGAAACAGCTAACAACAACCTTTAACGGACTTTTGAAAAAAGCTAAGTCAATCTGCTTGGCAATCGGAATGCTATTATTAACAGCACAAGGTTTTAGCCAAGATCCGGGAGGAAGTCCCGATGGTCCACCACCTGCTGTACCTTTTAATGATTATTATCATTTTATTTTAATAGCTGTGGGCGGAATTTTTGCACTTCTTGTTATCAAAAGAATGCAAAAGAAGCAAACTACCAAATTCTAAGCAATTTTCTTAGAACATATCAAAATTACCTGCAAAATGAAAATTATGCAGGTAATTTTTATTTATTATAGTCGAGTGCAAATTTTTTGCACCTCCATATTTTTCCTCAATAATAAGTTTTCACTTTTAGTAAAAAAATGTTTAAGTCCGGTAATCCATTAAATAGATTAAATAAGGAAATGAAAAGTTTTCTCGTAAAACTTGTCATTTTCATTATAACATGGGAAGGGCTATATGTTTTTTTATTAAAGCCCAAACGAATACCTGATAGTTTATTAACAGAATGGTTAACTATTGCTGTCACAAATACTTTAAATTTCTTTTTTAGAATTACTCCAAACGCAACCTGGATAAAAGATCCTATTAATGATGCCTGCCTGGTTCAGCAATCAGGTAAAACTTTATTAATAATATTTGATGATTGCAATGGTTTAGACTTGTTTATTATTTATCTGGCTTTTATTATATTACTTCCTTACCCTGCGAGGCGCAAACTAATATTTGGAGTTGGTGGTTTAATTGCAATTTTTATAGGAAATATTTTTAGATGTGTTGCCTTGTACTGGGTATATGTACATTTCCGTGGTATGTTTGATTTTAATCATCATTATGTATTTACCATTGTTATGTACCTGATTATCTTTTATGGGTGGGTTTTGTTCACTAAAAAACAACAAACCAATGAAATCGGTTAAAGTATTTCTTCTGGCAATGCTTCTACTTTATATTGGCATGTTTGTCTTCGATTATTTAAAGGCAGTTACCTATCCCCTTAATCATCCTAAACATGCTTTAATCATATGGTTAAAGACTTTATTTATGGTAGCCGGTGGAATTGGAATCATGAAATTAACACTTGAAAAACGTGTTTTCAAAACCTTTATTTCTATTTATATAGTTCTTTGGATAATTTATTATATCATTAAATGGATTGCTAAATTACCGGGAGACCAATCAGTTGAACATACCTTCTCTGCTAATAAAGTGATGCTTTTTTACCTCAGCATTACCCAACTCCTTACACCTTTTCCTTTTTTCTTTTTTTGGGTTTTGAACAGGGTTTTTAAAGAAGCATTTAATAAGGTAAGGTAGTAAGAACAGACAATTTGAGTTAATCTGGTTTTTACAGCTAATTTTTATTGTGGATCAAAACTATTGTCCCACCCTTCCCGTTTCATTTTATTAACACTGACATCTACTAAATCCTGCATTTCTAATTTAAAATTTAATAGTTTTTGTGTAAGTATTACATCATTGGTTGCCAGAATTTGAACAGCAAGAATACCAGCATTTTTAGCTGCATTTAATGCTACGGTTGCAACAGGTACTCCCCCCGGCATTTGTAAAATGGATAATACCGAGTCCCACCCATCTATACTATTACTTGATTTTACCGGAACACCAACAACAGGCAATGTGGTTATAGCTGCAACCATACCAGGTAAATGTGCAGCCCCACCGGCTCCAGCTATAATAACTTTTATTCCACGCTGTAAAGCACAGGAAGCATATTCATACAAACGGTTTGGAGTACGATGTGCCGAAACAATTGTAAATTCAAAGGGAACGTCAAATGATGCTAAAATTTTTGCAGCCTCTTTCATTATAGCCAAGTCGCTATCGCTTCCCATTATGATGCCTACTACTGGGGTCATGGGGTTTTTGTTTATTGGTTAATTTGTTTATTGGTTTATTGGTTAATTGGTTTACGGAATCACAACCCAAACGTATACTTTACACTTTACACTTAAAACTTTACACTTTACTAACTACCTGTAATGTATTTTTTATTTTCATGGCCTGATGTATTAACTCCTGTCGTTCATTACTTAATATTGTTACGTGGCCCATTTTTCTTCCAGGCTTTGTTTTGTTCTTTCCATAAAGGTGAACAAAAATATTGTCGAGCTTTAATACCTCATTCATGCCTTTGTATTCAGGCGTGCCTTCATGCCCCTCTGCCCCTACTATATTTACTATGGCAGAAGGTAAAATATAATCGGTATTTCCCAACGGGTAATCTAATATAACCCGCCATAACATATCAAACTGACTGCAAAAATTTGCTTCAATAGTATGATGACCGCTATTGTGTACCCGGGGTGCTGTTTCATTTATCCAAACATCATCTTTATAATCCACAAACATTTCTACTGCAAAAATACCCGGGCTATTTAGATCTTTTACTACTTTCATAGCAAGGGCCTCTGCTTTCCACAATACTTTTTCAGGTAATTTGGCAGGACATATCTGAAAATCGAGCAAATTGAGTACAGGATCAAAAAGCATTTCGCAACAGGGATACAATGCTATTTCACCTTTAGAATTGATTGCTACAATTATTGCAATTTCCTGCTTTATTTCAATCATTTTTTCTAACACTGCAGGTTCATTAAAGGCTAATTCAAAATCAGATTCGCTACGCAATGTTTGAACACCCCGGCCATCAAATCCACCAATTGCTAACTTATGTACAGCAGGTAGCATATTGGTATGTAGTAATAGCTGTTCAGCATTTTGAGTTATTACAAATGGTGCAGTAGGAACATTGTTATGACTATAAAACTGCTTCTGAAGTATTTTATTCTTTATTGTTCTTATCGCTTTACTATTGGGAATAACCTTTACACCTTCTTGCTCCAGGCGTTCAAGAGCATCAATATTTATAGACTCTATTTCTATCGTTATTGCATCCAGGTTTTTTCCAAATTCATATACTGCATTATAATCGTTTATGTCGCCTTTAATAAAATGATGGCACAAATGTGCTGATGGGCATTGGCTATCATTTTCCAAAACAAAGGTTTCTAGTGGATAGTTAATACCTGCCTGTAGCAACATTCTTCCTAACTGTCCTCCACCAATTATTCCAACTTTCATAAACAAATAATTTAATTGACCTTGCTCTAAATCATTGGTTCAAAATGTAGCAATTCTATAATCTACAATTTTGAAGACATAAAAAAAGAGCAACTACAGCCGCTCTTTTTATAATTTATTTTATACCAAAATTAAGCAGATGGTTTATTCTTTTTTCCTGATCCCTTTGGAGCAAATATTACCAACATTCTTTTACCTTCCATTTTGGGCATACCTTCCAAAACACCTGTTTCGGCCAATCGTTCAGCAAATTTTAGCAATAAAAGCTCCCCTCTGTCTTTGAACATGATAGCACGTCCCTTGAACTGTACATAAGCCTTTACCTTATCGCCCTCTTTTAAAAACTTTTCAGCGTGTTTGCATTTGAAGTCAAAATCATGCTCATCTGTACTTGGGGTAAAACGAATTTCTTTCACCTCACTCTGTTTAGAGTTGGCTTTCATTTCCTTTTCTTTACGCTTTTTCTCGTACAAAAACTTCTTGTAATCAATAATGCGGCAAACGGGTGGTGCAGCATTTGGAGAAATTTCAACAAGATCCAAACCTTGTGCTTCAGCCATTTCCAACGCTTTTTCAGTTGGATAAATTCCTGGCTCGATACCTTCACCAACCAAACGCACTTCGGGTATGCGTATCATTCTGTTGGTTCTGTGTTCCTGTTGTTGTTCTTTTCTAAAATTCGGGTTTCTACCCCTGTAAAATCCTGGGTTTAATGCCATTAACTGTTTTTTGGTGACTTATTTGTTTCATACAAAGAAACGAAGAAAACAAAGTAAACAAAGATTAAATTTTCTGCTTTATTCCTGTCTTTATGAGAAACCTACGTTTGTTAAAATTATTTTATTAAAAAGTAATCTGTATGTAAAAATAATGAATTATTCAAATGCCCGTTTACTATCTATTTCTTCGTTCAAAAATTCTATTAATTCAGGGATTGATTTTACACCTATATCACCCTTAGATTGTTTGCGTAAAGCTACCTTTCTATCTGTAACCTCTTTCTCCCCTACCACCAACATGTAGGGTATCTTATTCATTTCAGCTTCGCGAATTTTTTTACCTATTTTCTCATTTCTTTCATCCACCTCTGCCCTTATATTAACATTTTTCAGCAACATTCTTACTTCTTCTGCATACTCAACATACTTATCGCTGATGGGTAATATAATGGCCTGAACAGGTGTAAGCCACAGCGGAAATTTACCGGCGCAATGTTCGATTAGTACGGCAACAAATCTTTCCAATGAACCAAACGGTGCCCTGTGAATCATCACCGGTCTGTGTTTGGCGTTATCTTCACCGATATAGGTAAGGTCAAACCTTTCCGGTAAATTATAATCAACTTGTATAGTTCCCAATTGCCATTTGCGTCCAATGGCATCTTTTACCATAAAATCAAGCTTGGGTCCATAAAATGCAGCTTCACCATAAACAGTAACAGTTGACAGTTCTTTTTCAGCAGCAGCTTCTATAATAGCACTTTCGGCAATTTCCCAGTTTTCATCTGTACCAATGTACTTACTTCTATCTTCCTGATCTCTCAATGAAATCTGTGCCGTAAAATCAGTAAAACTCAAC
Source organism: Segetibacter sp. (assembly GCA_031423805.1). Taxonomy (GTDB): domain Bacteria; phylum Bacteroidota; class Bacteroidia; order Chitinophagales; family Chitinophagaceae; genus Segetibacter. Next base: position 18,122 of record JANPGE010000043.1, read on the forward strand.
GATTTAAAAACATACAAGACAAGGTCAATAACCTTTTTAAATTCATCTTTTACCTGATCGTGACGGCAAAATAAGTGTGCATCGTCCTGGGTAAAACCTCTTACACGTGTTAGACCATGCAACTCTCCATGCTGCTCGTAACGATAAACGGTGCCGAACTCTGCAAGCCTTAACGGAAGGTCTTTATAGCTTCTTGGTACTGCTTTGTATATTTCGCAATGGTGTGGGCAGTTCATTGGTTTTAAGAAGAATTCTTCCCCTTCCTGCGGTGTGCTGATGGGTTGAAAACTATCCTTACCATATTTTTCATAGTGACCACTTGTAACATACAAATTTTTGTGCCCTATATGCGGAGTTATTACAGGTAGGTAACCAATATCCATTTGGGCCTTTTGCAAAAATTGCTGCAATCTTTCGCGAAGCATTGCTCCTTTTGGTAACCAAAGCGGCAAGCCCAAACCTACTTTTTCAGAAAAAGTAAACAACTCCAGTTCTTTACCCAATTTACGATGGTCACGTCTTTTGGCTTCCTCTAATAAAAGTATATGTTCATCCAATTCTTTTTGAGATGGAAATGAAACGCCATAAATGCGGGTAAGCATTTTGCGCTTTTCATCACCACGCCAATAAGCACCGGCAATGCTGGTAAGTTTTATGGCTTTGATAAACCCTGTATGAGGTATATGTGGACCTCTACACAGGTCTGTAAAGTTGCCTTGAGTATAAAAAGTAATTTCCCCATCGACAAGGCCATCAATTAATTCAAGTTTGTACTCATCCCCTTTTTTAGCAAAAAATTCTATTGCTTCACCTTTGCTTACATCTTTTCTTTCGTACATACTGTTATGCTTTGCCAACTCCGCCATTTTCTTTTCCAGCGACCGCAAATCTTCCTCTGTTATTTGTCTGTCACCAAGATCTATATCATAATAAAAACCACGTTCTATAGCCGGTCCAATACCCAATTTAACGCCAGGAAAAACAGCTTCTAATGCTTCTGCCATTAAGTGTGCAGAGGAATGCCAGAAAGTTGACTTTCCATCTGCTTCATTCCAGGTTAATAATTGTAATGTAACGTCATTATTTATTGGGCGGGTTAAATCCCATACTTTATCATTTACTTTAGCTGCCAATACCTTACGGGCTAAACCCTCACTGATAGATTTAGCAATATCCATAGCTGAACTTCCTGCATCATATTGTCGTACAGCTCCATCCGGGAAAGAAACATTAATCATATTAAGAATACAAATTTATTAATCGAATGCAAATGTAAGATAGAAGATTGAGTATTATTTGGGGGAATTTGAATGTTATGCTATGGAGTAAATAAAGGGAAAATACATTAATAGAAATTTCAAAAAATATTTTTGAAAAAATTCTTTTGAAAATCGGTTATTATACCTTTAATACTCTTGTCAAAATAGTATCAACAACAAGATGAATAACAGAATTTTTAAACTTTTCAGCCTTTATTTGTGCAATACCCACGTTGGTAAGCACTTTCATTTCCCCCAAACCAAGTTGGCTGTTGACCAGAAATTCAAACTCTTCGCCATCTAATTTTTTATCTACTAATAACAGCGTCCATTTTTTCAATTTTTCCTTACTTGTTTGTAAATAATCTTTTGTATCCTTTGCAGCAGAATCAGCAAAATCCTTTACTTCGGCTTTAGCCAAATCCACTACTTTGCCTTTAATTTCAGTAAAAATATCATCGAAAAGTGCCATAAAAAATGGATTTAAATTATTGTCTTATTTTTTGATCTTCCAGTTTTAATATTTCGTCAAATGCAGCACCAATCTGCTCTTTAGCTTCATCAATAAAAAAATCATTTAACTTTCCCTTTCTTTTCCACATATTAAAAAACTCTGGCAGAATTGACTTCTTGTCCACCCCTGTACCTTTCATCATAATGTCCCACTGCTTGACTGTTAAAAAGTTCAATTGCCTTGCCTTTTGCATGGCATAAAGTGTTTCAGCCAATATCATTATGTCATCTATTTGCGTTCGATAATCTTTGTACTCCTCGTTAGAATGCCCAATCAGAACAAGTGTTTTAGCCTTTAGCTCTGCAGTTTTTACAAATGAACCATCATCATAGTAAGCTATAGTCTTGCATGATGAAAAGGAAAAAGCTGATGCAATTATTAGAAGTAAGAGATAATTTATTTTTCGAATATTAGCCTGTAAAATTGGAAAATTTGAGGTTGTTTTGGCTACGTCCTTTGTCATAAACATGGGATTATGCTACAATTTAAGAAACATTCCTGAAATGTGCTTATTTAGACTCAAATTTCTCTAAAATAATAATCACAAAAAAACCGCAGTAGTAAGCTGCGGTTCGTAAATATTATTGGATTGCATTAAACTACCTTTTTAAGAACAGTAGAATGAGCGGCGTAATACCTATCAGGGCTATAAAGATATAGGCAACTACCATTTTTAATTTTCGCAATTATTGGCTTATTCATTTCTACAGGTAATGCGGGGCAACCAAGGCTTCTGCCTGCATAGCCTTGCATACGAATAGCATCTTCACTAACATAAGCAGCACTGTGCATTACAATTGCCCTGTTATTGGCATTATCGTTGATCCCTTTTTCTTCACCCAATAAACGAAGTGAAAAACCATGCTTACCATTGTATGTGTCACCGGTAACAAAGAAGCCAAGACTGCTTTTAAAGCTCTCTGCATCATTGCTAAAGGTAGTAGCTACTTCTCGTCCTGAATTGCGGCCATGTGCTACATATGTATTGAAAAGAAGTTTTTCATTCTTAACATCAATAACAAACAGTCTTTTTTTACAGGAAGGCTTACTAAAGTCTGCAATAGTCAGGACTTCACTATTATTTATTTTGCCGGCTGCAAGCAAAAATTTATACCCTGCCATACCTTGATCAAAGGCTTCTTGAGACAACCCTAAAAGTTCAAGCTTTAAAATATTATAAAGGGTCTTATTCTCTGGCTTTACATTTTCTTCTTCGCCAATATGAGCCGATTCAACAGCAACGCCTTGTATAAACGGATCAACCGGTTTATTTTTAGCGTATATAAAAAGGAAATGTAATGAAAATACAGTGAGTGTTAGCAGTATGGCTTTTTTAGCGGAAGTTATTGTCATTCACAAGTGTTTTAAAGTTTTAAATGTAAATTCTGAACTTGGAAAAACCTCTGTAAAATCAGGTTTTTTTTGAAATATAGGATTTTATATAGATGCAAGATAAATCTTCCATAACGATATACCAAAGAAAGGAAAACTGTTGTGTTTATTTTAACCTATTAAAACAACCCTATTTCCATATTATTAATCACCTCATCAACTTTCTGTTTACTTATATTTACAATCCTTTCTATAACTAAACAATGATTTATGAAAAAAATTATGCTGGCTCAACTTTTTATTTTTTCCTTCATTTTTACATTTTCACAAGCAAAGAAAATAAAAGAGAAAGATGTAAAAAAGCTGTTTAAAATTATGGCAGGTGAGTTTAGCAGTGAAGAGCAATCTAAATCAGACACTGATTACTTTCATATCAAATTACGCATGAAACCAATTTGGACAGAAAGTACAGACGGATATTGGTTATATGTTGAACAGGCTATTGCAACTGCAGAACTTAAACCTTATCGCCAAAGGGTTTATCATATTTACTTACAAGACGACACCACTGTGGTGAGCAAAGTATATGAATTAAAAACCCCAAAAATATATGCAGGTGGATGGAAGAATGTCTCAATACTTCAGCCGCTTACAAAAGACTCACTTCTAGACAGACAAGGTTGTTCAATTTATTTACATAAAATAGGGAAAAATTATACAGGTGCAACACCCGGCAAAGAATGCTTAAGCACCCTGCGTGGTGCAGCCTATGCAACTTCAGAAGTAATCATTTACAAAGACAAACTAATAAGCTGGGACAGAGGTTGGAATAATGAAAACAAGCAAATGTGGGGTGCTGAAAAAGGCGGTTATATTTTCATTAGATTAAAGAGTCTTTAAAAACTCTATTGCTACTTTTTCTTAAACACATATATGACCGAACTACATTTTCCGGCATTAAATATTGCTTTTAAATTTGACATCAGCCCTATCCAAACAGCACTTAGGTAGCGGCTTTGGCCATGTTTGTATTGCTCACTTAGCATGCTTACATAAGTACTATCGAACCACATCGGAACTTTTTTTTGTAATACAAATCCTTTGCTTTCAAGAAGTACCTTCATAGACTGTGGTGAAAAATGATACAAATGGCGTGGTACATCATATGCAGCCCAATATTCTTTATAGTATTGTGCATCATAACTTGTGTAATTGGGAACTGCAATCAACAACCTGCCTGACGGCTTTATAACACGCTGAAAATGATCTAAAGTACCATACAGGTCATGTACATGTTCTAACACATGCCACAAAGTAATCGCATCAAATGAAGAAGGCTGCAATTGTTCAAGGTGAGATAATTTGTCTAATTGAAGATTATAGTTTTTAAAAGCATTCGAACGGGCATTATCATCCGGTTCTATTCCCGTAACATCCCATCCTTTTACTTTCATGAAATGGGAAAATGCTCCTGTACCGGCACCATAATCCAGCAAATCTCCTTGTTTTAATCCGGTTACCTTATTCACAAGATTATACTTAGATTTTAAGGTTAGATTTCGTGCAAAATGATATAGTTGATTGATTAATCCAACCTTGGTATCGCTATGCGAAACATAAGCAGAGGATTGATAATACGGCCCTATGTGATGTGCATCAGGCGCATGTTGCGTAAACCGAAAAGTACATTGGCTGCATTCCCATATTTCAAAATATTCTTTACTAACTGTATAGTCAATAGCAGAAAATGTACGTTTTATATTCACACTTTGGCAACACAAACATTTATCGTATATAATTTTGTTCAACATAGCTTATAGTTTCACTTAACGAAACTAAGGAAGCAAAGGAATAAAGTGTATTTTTTATCCTTTATTTTTTTAATCAATCTATTGTTTACAAAATATTAAAGCATATTACTTATTGGTAAAGGAACTTTATTTCTTTGCCCTTTAGCAACAAACAAGTTACTTTGGTCTTTCCATGAATAATAAACTTATAGAATATAGTAACAAAATAAAAAAAGCTACTTTTTTTATACCGGTAACCGCCTACTTTTTTGTCTTTTTTTTAATTGTATCATTTGCAAGCACCCGTGTATATCCTAATCAGTTAAATGTAAATTCATCTTATGCAGCAATACTTTTTTTACTAGTTAAAGTTGCTTCATTTTTTATCATAACAATTATCTCTGTTTCGTTTGTTTTAGTGGTGGTTTCATGGCTTCATTTTCTGTATTGGAAAAAGAAGAAAAGGATTTACTTTTTTATTGAGATAAATACCAACAATGAATCAAATGTTGAAAAACAAACTGTCAAAATTCAACTGAACCCTATATTTAAACCCATAATGGGTTTTATTAAAATACGCTTGTTATACGATAAAAAATATTTCTCTCATAAATTTTCAATACTTGAAAAAAGCAACAATGCAATCTTTAGTCAAAAAATTGATGGTACATATCATTGGGCTTTGCAAGAAATAAAAGAATATAAACTTGAAAAAGCAATCATTTATTTTGAAGATTTGTTTCAGTTTTTTTCATTGGCCGTAAGCTTACACGCAAACTACAATTTTTATGCTCATCCTGTTGCATCAGGTATAAATGAGCTAAACATATCTCCCAGAAAAACGGAAGAAACAAATACACGTATAGACCAAATGCGAAAAGTGGAGGGTGAATTCTTAAACTACAAAAACTTTGAAAACAATGATGATGTCCGCCGCATAGTCTGGAAAATTTATGCAAAAAACAAAGAGTTGGTAGTGCGCATCCCCGAGATTATGGATCCTTATGCATCTCATGTTTATTTGTATGCTTCTTTTTTCACCAGTTTTAATGTAGAGGGGAATGAAACCATTGAAATACCGTTTCTTAATTATTATAAAACAGTTACATGGTCTGTTTATCAAAGCCTGATAAAAAAAGGATATGAAGTCAAATACATGCCCGATCATGAAATATCAACCAACAATATAGCCGATGAACAACAATGGGTTAAATATGCGATCAGTAGTAGCCATTGGCATAGTGGTAAAGAACTGAAAGATTTTGTACAAACCAACAATGCATCGGTTGTCATTATCTCAAGCCTTAGCGATGTAGCACAAGTAAGAGAACTTGCGGAACGTTACGGCAACGAAATCCGTTTCATCTTTATTAAACTTACTGATACTTTTAAACATCAAATCATAGCGGATTGGTTACAATGGATTTTTGTAAAAAGCGAACAACAGGATATGGATGTTTATAAAAGGAAATGGGCTATCTCATTGCTACGTGAAAAAATAAAGGAGAATGAAAGGAGGTTGGAAGAAGTGATTCCTGTATTGGAAGAGAGTAATTGACAATAACGGACTCCACTAAATAATAAATGTGTGATGTTAAGAGGAGGTTTTCTTTAAAAAGTAAACCATTTACCGCTCAAGCCAACAAATCCAAAATCACCAAAACCGCAAATACAACACTCGCTATGCCATTAGCAGTCATAAAGGCCAAATTAACTCTGCGGAGGTCATCAGGTTTTACTATAGCGTGTTGATAGATAAGCATGCCGCAAAATACTATTACACCTATCCAATAAAACAAGCCAAAACCAGCAATATACCCTGCACCAATTACAAATAAAGCTGACATAATATGAAGGACTTCAGAAATACGTAACGCCTTTTTTTTCCCTAATACAGCAGGTATTGAATAGAGATTTTGAGATTGATCAAATTCAACATCCTGTAATGCATAAATGATATCAAAACCGCTAACCCAAAATAATACAACCAACGAAAAAATGACGGGTAAAACATCGAACCGACCGGTAACTGCAAGATAAGCGCCTATTGGTGCCAAAGAGAGGCCTAAGCCAAGTACCAAATGACACAGTGGCGTAAATCTTTTAGTGTAGCTGTAAAAGAGAATAACAAAGATTGCTACAGGGCTTAGAAAAAAGCAAATGGGATTGATAAACCATGTAAGTACAATAAATATAAGACAATTAATGATTACAAACCTTAGCGCATGATTTGCAGCGATAATTCCTGCAGGTATTTCTCTTATTGCCGTTCTTGGGTTCTTGGCATCAAAGTTTTTATCTAGCCACCTGTTAAAAGCCATAGCAGCACTACGGGCAGAAATCATACAAAGTATAACCAACAAGAGTCGTTTCCACAATTCTGGATTTTGTAAAATCAGGTCTTTACCCCACCCAATGGAATTGTTGAGATTTGGCTGGCCAAAAATAGATGCTGAAGTTGTAACGGCTAAAAAAAAACCTATCAAGGCAAAAGGCATTGCAAAAATGGTGTGTGAAAACTTAACTAAAGAGAGATAATTTTTAAAATGCATTTTATTAAATAATCAATGTAAATAGCAAAACTACAATTATTTTTATTATACATAACTTGATATAAAATAAGTTTTCCTTTAGTAAAAATAAATTTCATTAAAGACTAGTAATAATATTTATACAAATTCGTTTATTCTATATAGATACATTTTACTAATTAAAAATAGTCTATAAAGATATTTTGAGAAACAAGAATTGATTTAAGAATTAGAAAAAATAATGATTTTGAAGTTAAGTGTTTTTACAATAAGAGTTAAAAGGATATCGTTGATTAATAAGTAAAATAGCTTTAAGCTAATTATTAATTAATCATGAATAACTTCTCAACTAAGTCCAATAATATTTATCTGTCTCTTGACAGGTTACATATAAGAGGTTATTTTAACAAACATGATCCTTCACCTTTATATAAACGGCAACTCAATCATCAGTTTGAAACATACATATTTGAATCGGTAAAGGATAATAAAAGATTTGTACCAATATTTTATAAACTTAACTGTAAGGATGAAGAGGATAAAAAATTGGTTGAGCCACTCATGTATGCTATTCGACGGCATTTTTTAATTAAAAAAACTGATAAAGAAAAAGATTTTAAAAAGTTTAAAAGACGCAACTGTGTTTTACTTATTGTTAGCATACTTATAGTAGTAATTCTTCAGGGTTTGTTACCGCTCATAATGGACATAACCCCCGGAGTACATACAGGTTTACTAAACAGCATAGATATATTTGCTTGGGTATTGTTGTGGCATCCTATAGATGAATTGGTTTTTCACTGGAATCATCATCTAAAACAAATATGCCTTTTAGACAAATTAGCGAATGCCCAATCTTTTGTAATTGAAAATGAACAGGCAGGTGTAGGTGACGCTACTATAAGAATAGTAGCATAATCTATAGTGAAAAAGAAACAGAATTTTCATTTAAAATAATCCTATGAACACACTACTTGTTTTATGTAGTATTTTGACTCCCCTACTTATCAGCTCTTTTTGGCTTTCGGGATGGTTATACTTTTTTCTCCTTGTGTTTGCTTTATTAGTTGCCCTGATTCTTAAATTTATTAATCCTGGCAGATTTAGTAATAATCTTGACCAATTAAAATGTGAGTTGGTTGAAAAAACTGAAATGCTGAAATATGCAGAAATCGAAAAGCAAAAACTTATTGATAATGCATTTCAAGTAGCTACAAGCAAACGGGAATTGCTTTCGAAAATAAGTCATGAAATCAGAAATCCCATGAATGCTATGTGGGGTATGGCTTCAATGCTAAATGAAACACAGCTTACCAAAGATCAAAAAAACTATATTGCCAGCATTTTGAAATCAGGCAATGAGTTACTTCATGTTATAAACGATATTGTACTTAAAGATGTATTGCAATATTCAAAGGTAGAATCTAATAGAAAACTAGAAGCCAGACCTTTTAATTTAAGAGATATTATTGAAGATGTATTGGAAGCATTTTCAATAGATGGGAAAAATGGTGAAGTAGGATTGTATTATACTATAGATACTGCAATACCCCCGCAAATTATAGGTGATGCGTTGCGTTTGCGTCAGATATTGATGAATCTTACCGAAAATGCCCTTAGTTATACTAAATCAGGGGCAATTTTAATCTCTGCAAAGATATCGGAACCTATATTAAATGGATTGAAATTAGAATTTGAAATAAAGGACTCCGGCTGTGGTATGAGCTACGAAAAACTAAAAAATGTATCTATAGATTTATTAAGAACAGAAACTTCTGATGAAGACTCAAAGCAAATAGGACTTTCACTTACTATTTGTAAAAAACTGATTCAACTGATGGGAGGATTTATTGAAGTTGAAAGTAAGGAAAATGAAGGCACTATTTTCAGATTTACCATTAATACAAGTAAAAGCATTACAGCATTACAGGCACGTCAGGATTATAGCTTTAATATATTCAATGGTAAAAAGGTACTTTTGATAGATACAAACGAAAAGGGTAGCGAATATTTGACCCTACTTCTAAATTCATGGGGATTGGTTGCAAAATATGCAAACGACAGTCAATCGGCGCATTCATTTTTAGAGCAAAATAAGGATACCCAAATGATTTTATTGGATCAATCAGTAATAGAAGCTGAAGGATCTACTCTGGCAATTTCTCTACATAAAACTTTTCCTGATCTGGCTTTGGTATTGTTAAGTAACCATGGAGATAATACCTTTAGTAAACAAAGATATTTATTTCGATCAGTTATTACAAAACCCTATAAGCACAAAAAGTTTATTCAGAAACTCATAGATATTTTCAATTGTAACGAAAGTTCTGAAAAATATGAAAAGACCCTGTCTGAAGAGTTTGCCAAAAGACACCCCCTTAACATTTTAATTGCTGAAGATGATTCTATGAATCAGGAAATGATAGCAATGGTTATGGAAAGACTTGGCTACAAACCATTGATTGTATCAAATGGTAAAGAGGTTTTAGAATATGTAAGCCATCAATATTTCGATTTAATACTTATGGATATACAGATGCCTGAAATGGATGGACTTGAGGCAACAAGAATGATCAGACTATGTCTTGATTCACAACCCATAATTGTAGCCATGACTGCTAACACTTTGCAGGGAGACCGTGAGGAGTGCATAGAAGCAGGAATGAATGATTATATAAGTAAACCACTAAATTTATCAAATCTGGTAAAGATTTTGGAAAAATGGTCCATTGATGGTCAAGAAAAAATGGATTTAAAGATGAGTGCATAACCTTAAAAGACAATTTTGACAGTAATTTAATTTATTTTTTATAGTTTATACACTAACTATTTTTTTGTTACGTTTTTGTAATAACAGTTTATGTGTCTGATAAGATATTTTGAAAACCAATCGAGTTAGCGCATATAAAAAAAATCACTATTTTATTATTATTTCATGAAAATATGAAGTAACTATAATTTATTGAAGGTTTAGAATATAAATATCCAAATATCCATTCTATGAAATTCTGTCTTCAAGTAAGGCTGATAGCTGTATTGGCTATTATTGTCTCCTGTTTTTCTCCAATATTGGCCCAAACAAAATTTATTATTAATGGTGCCAAGGTTAATATGGACACTTCTGTGATCTTAAGCGTAAACGATTTAGTAGTAAACAGAGGTATGCTCACTGTTGTGCCGGAATGCCTTTTAAAAGTTGCTGGTTACATCAACAGTTCATCAGGTGTAGATGCAACAAACGGCACCGTAGAAATGAATGGCGGTGGAAACCAACAAATCTCCGCAAATGCATTCAGCACAAATCTTATCAAAAATATGAAAATAAATACAGCCGCCGAGGTTGCTGTGTTAGGTTCATTAGGTCTTACAGATGTGCTCACATTAACTAAAGGAAACCTGGCAGGTGGAGGATATTTTGCCTTAAAATCAACTGTATCTAAAACTGCCCGTGTTGCCCCTGTACATGATACTGCTGTTGTTTCTACAAGTGAAGTTGTAGTTGAGCGTTATATACCTGCAAAAAGGGCTTACCGTTTTTTGACTGCACCGGTTAATACACCTGGCGATATAAGAGCTAATTGGATGGAGAACGCAAATAATAGTAATCCTTATATCAACATTAATCCTAACCCGGGTTATGGAACACAAATAACCGGTCTTGGAAGTAGCGTAAATGGTTTTGATGCAACGAATACTAACAATCCCTCCATTTTTGGATATAATGAAGTTACTCAGGATTGGGTGCGTATTCCAAATACTTTTGGACAATTACATGTAGGTGAGCCATTTCGCCTTATGGTAAGAGGAGATAGAAATACTGACCTTGGTAATAATGCTCCACCACCCTCTATTACAACTCTAAGGGCAAGTGGTTCTTTAAAAACAGGTACGGTGGTATTCACCAAGTCTGGTGGGGGTGGAACAGCAGGCATGCCCAATCTTTCTCCTTCAAATACGGGATATACATTTATTGGTAATCCTTATGCATCTGCAATAGATTGGTCCTTGCTTGAAAGAACTGATGTAACACCCACCATGTACATATTTGACCCCACACTAAGTGGATCTAATGGAAGGGGTGCTTATGTAACCTATAATGCGTTAACGGGTATCAATAATCCCTCATCTTCTATAGACAATAATATTCAATCTGGTCAGGCATTCTTTATACAAAACAGCGGTGCTAATCCAAATTTAACCATCAGAGAAACACACAAGTGTGGCGAATTCAGAGCCGTTTACAGAACAGGTGGCACCCTGCCACATGTATCACTCCAACTGCTTCTTCCTGGTCAGGATTCTTCTAATCAGTCGGCTGATGGTGTGTCTGTATTTTTTGCAAGTAATTTTGATAATACATTGGGAGAGGAGGATTCCTATAAATATTTTAATCCTGATGAAAATCTTTCAATTTTAAGTCAGGATTCTTTATTAAGTATTGAGGGTCGCAAACCCGTTAATGTTTCAGATACTGTATTTTTAAAAATATGGAATATGAAACCTAAAAATTACTACTTCAAGAGTAACCTCACAAACTTTGACCCTCTTGTAACACCGTATTTAGAAGATGCATATTTACAAAACGTAACAGTACTAAACAACAATGGCATATCGTTAGTTCCTTTTACAGTAAACAGTGATACAGCCTCATATTCTGCAAGACGTTTTAGAATTGTGTTTAGAAACGCAGGAACCCTTCCTTTAACTTTTTCTGGCATAAAAGCTTATGAGAAAAACAAGGGTATTCAGGTAGATTGGACGGTGTCTACTGAAACTAATATGAACAAATATGAAGTGGAAAAAAGTTCAAATGCCCGTCAGTTTTCAAAAGTAGGAGAATCAAAAGCTAAAAACACTCAATTCTCCAAGTATGAATATTTTGATGAAAATCCATTTGTTGGAGATAATTACTACCGTATTAAATCAATTAGTAACTCCGGAGAATTGAAATATAGTCAGGTAGTTAAGGTTCATATAAATACAAAATCCGGTGAAGTTTCAATTGTTGGAAATGCAACCTCAAACAGTAGTATTAATGTTCAGTTTAAGAATGTTCCTGATGGTACTTATGGAGTTAATATTATTAATAACACAGGACAAATTATTTATAAAGGAACTATGGCACATATAAGTGGTGATATAGGAACTATTAAATTACAAATTTTACTTGCAGCAGGTATCTATCGCTTACAAGCATTAATAGAAGGAAATATATACAGCACTGCAATATTGATAAAATAGAACCGATAAAATATAATAGAAATACAATCAAAAAAAAAGAGGCTGTCTCAAAACTAATGAGACAGCCTCTTCTATCTATAATAAAGCAGATAAATGTGAATTTACATTTCCGCTATCAGTTTGGTAAATATTGCGGTCAGTTTAGGTTCGGCTGCATTAGCTGCTTCTAAAACTTCTTCGTGTGTAATGGTGTTTAACTCTTCACGAATACCAATGTCTGTTATAACGCTCATTGCAAAGACCTTCATACCACAATGAACTGCAGCAATAACCTCCTGAACAGTACTCATACCTACAGCTTCGGCACCCATTAATTTTACAAGATGATATTCAGCACGTGTTTCAAAAGTTGGACCTGTTGCTGCAAGATAAACTCCTGTATGTACCGGTATTTCTAAACTTTCTGCAATGCGCTTAGCCTTACCTATTAATTCGTTTGAATAAGGTTCGCTCATATCAGGAAAACGGGGCCCAAGTTCCTCTTCATTTTTTCCCAACAATGGATTTACTGAAAAGAAACTAATGTGGTCTTTTATTATCATCAGGTCTCCTACTGACCACTGTGAATTAGTACCACCCGCTGCATTGCTTAAAAATAAAGTTTCTACACCCAGCATTTTCATAACCCTCACCGGGTAAATTAATTGCTGTGGAGTATACCCTTCATAAAAATGAAATCGTCCAGCCATGGCTATTACCTTCTTCCCTCCCATTTCGCCAAAAATCAATTTACCCTTGTGCCCCTTAACAGTACTGACAGGAAAATGAGGAATTTCGCCATAAGGAATTTCGCTTTCTATTTTCATGCCGTCAGTAAAGTTGCCAAGACCACTACCAAGTACAACACCTACTGTTGGTGTAACCTTAGTGTGTTGTTTTATAAAAGCCGCGGTCTCATTTAATTGCTCCATTAGGGTTGCCATATCGTTATATTATTTTAGAATTAAGCTGACAAATATAGTTGTAACTATGGTTTAAAAAGCCATTTGAATGTTTTGACAATTGTGTATTGGAGAAAAAGAATTAACTTAATAGTTCAAAACTACTATTATGAAACTCTTCCTACTTGTTATTGCAATTTTACTTTGTACTGAAATATTTGCTCAAAACTGTAATGAATCCAATGCATTATTAAGTGTAAGAAAAAGGAAAACAGAACATACAGAGTATGTTATTTTTACGCTTCAAAATCCGGTTACAGCTACACACACCATTTCTGCTGCTACACCCCCTTTTACCCAGGACCCAAGCGGACAAACAATACATGTGAGTGGATGTCGGTACAAAAAAGTTTCTTTCCGTGATATCGTTTGGACCTGTAAAGTGAATGAAATCATTGGCAATACCTATCTTGTAAGACAAGTAAAAAACATTGGCCAATTTGAAGGGCATATTGATTATGTTATTGGATATAGATGTTCAGCCCGATCGGTGATTAATTATCAATATACAATAGGCAACCTGACCAAGTTGGTTGTAAGGTTAAGATATTAAGTTATAATATTAAAAGCAATCTATTTAGAGCTTTTCATTATTTACACTCCATTATTTCTAATTATTGAAAAAAATACATTTTTAGGGCGATGGATAAACAAAAGAAAAGAAAAAATATTATCCAATTGAACCGAAGTTTACAAATTAGTTAATGATCCCCAATAATTTTGATTTCACTAAAACAAATCAGCATGGGTTCCTGTTCTTGTTAGGATAATGGTTTTAGAATCTTCATTTTGTAACCATATCAGCAACCAATCTGGACGGATATGACATTCCCAGAATCCTTCATAATTTCCAAGAAGTTTATGCGGTTTATACTTGGAGGGTAGGAAACCATTTTTGTACAGATGTTCAAATACTTCATTTATTAATTCAAGCTTGTAATTACGCTTTTTGCAAAGCTTATAATCCTTTTCAAATTGTTTAGTAGTTGATAACTGATACATACTACTTGCTCAAAAATAAAATTAAGTCTTTAGCATTTTTATGCTTTCTTACTTTCTCTTTTCTGGCACTATCCATTGCTTTTTTTGTTAAAAGATTGGGCTCCGTTAATATTTCAGCAAATGACAAAGTTTCAATTAACTCAACAAATTTTTTTGCCTGAAGAGTGTTGGTGTTTATTCTAATGTATGTCATGATATTTTATTTTTCAACTCAAAACAAAGATAAATAAAATGTGGTGCCGCAAAAAGTAGAAATAAAGCAAGTTTATTTATTAATAAATAGTCGTTTTTTAATAAGCTTATTTTTTTGTGTAAAATGATGGATTATTTCCTCCCCATCACTTTTTTAACTGCAGCAACTATATGTTTTGCATCCAAGCCGTATTTCTCCATAAGTTGAGCGGGGGTACCGCTTTCGCCAAATGAGTTGTTAACACCGATCATTTCTACAGGTGTAGGCAGGTTACGGCTAAGCACCTGACAAACAGCATCGCCTAGACCACCATTTAGTTGATGTTCTTCTGCAGTAACAACACAGCGGGTCTTAGAGGCTGATTTCAATATAGCTTCTTCATCCAAAGGTTTGATAGTATGTATGTTGATGATTTCTGCATCAATACCTTCAGCTTCCAACATTTCTCCTGCAAGTATAGCTTCCCAAACCAAATGCCCTGTAGCAAATATGCTCACATCCTTTCCTTCATTTACCATCCATGATTTGCCAATTTCAAACTTTTGATCAACATCAGTAAATACAGGCATTACAGGGCGACCAAAGCGAAGGTAAACAGGACCTTCATATTCTGCAATGGCAATAGTAGCAGCTTTTGTTTGATTATAATCGCATGGATTAATAACCGTCATTTCCGGCATAGAACGCATCATGGCAATGTCTTCCAAAATCTGATGTGTTGCACCATCTTCGCCCAAAGTAAGTCCGGCGTGTGATACACATATTTTTACATTGGTGCCCGAATAAGCTACACTCTGCCTGATCTGATCGTACACACGACCGCTACCAAAGTTGGCAAAAGTACTGGGAAAAGGAATTAAACCACTTAAAGCTAAACCGGCCGAAATGCCTATCATATTGGCCTCGGCTATACCACACTGAATAAAGCGATCAGGATTTTCTTTGATGAAAGTATCCAGCTTTAATGATGCTACAAGATCAGCACAAAGCGAAACAACTTTAGGATTTGTTCTACCTAATTCTGCCATCCCTGCTCCAAAACCTGAACGTGTATCTTTTTTATCTGTAAAAGTGTATTTTTTCATTGGTATATAATTTAGCGTTTAATGTTTAGTTTAACGTTTAGGGTTTAGGGTTTAATGTTTGAAGCTCCATGATTTTAGTTGACAGAATTTACTTTTTGTATGAGTTTAATCATTTTATTTTCAGGATAAAAAGATGCTTTTATGTTGTCATTATTTAAAACTGCTTCAATGCTCAATGGTTGCAAACCTGATATTTCTAGGCAATCATTGCGCATGTAAAATGCGTTGAAACCTTCTTTGTTTGTTGCCACTAAAGTATATCCTTTTTCTTGTGCCACCCTGGAAATGCTAACAATAGAAGCACCCCATTGCGCAGCAAAAAAAGCGTTTATAGCAGGAACAACAATATCATATTTGCCGTACTCAATTTTGTTTTCTACCACAACAATTTTTGGTTTTACACAATCCAAAGCTTTCCAAATTGCATAATCATTGCCATCTATATCAATACTTGCAAAATCAATCTCTTTTGAAGCAACATTTTTATTCACCACCTCATTTATGTTTTCAGGAAAAAGAAAACTATGAACAAATTTCAAGTTCCTTTCTTTTCCAAATCTTTTGTAATTCCGTTTACCTGTCTTGAGTAATTGCGCATTTGCATCTATGAAAACCCCTTCCCAATCAAAATTAAAAGCAAGGTTTGCACAATTACTGTTAATACAATCGTTGGAACCTATATCCAGAAAAAAACCTTTTTCTACATAAATGGAAGCAAGTAATTTCAGGATAATTCCATCTTCTTCCATATTGCTAAAAAGCTTCAATCCTTTACTGCTTGCCGACAAATCAGGTTTTTTAGCCCTGTACAATTGAAACAACTCGTGCAGCTTTTTCTTTGTTCCTTTTGTTGTTCGTGGGTAAATGTACAACGGATAAACAAGCCTTTTTATCCAGGAAGTGAACCGCATTCTTTAGAGTTATGAATTATGAGTATGAACTATAAGCTTTGAGCTAATTGCTTTCTCTGAAATTTTAAATGACTTATTGACTTTATGACCAATGACTTACTTAATAGTCTCCAAGTGTTTCGGGCAACTGATCCAATGCAACTTTCAATTGTTCATCGTTTGGTGCAGCACCATGCCATTTGTGTGTGCCCATCATATAATCAACTCCATATCCCATGCCTGTTTTCATCATTATAACTACTGGCTTGCCTTCGCCGGATCTTGCTTTGGCTTTTGTAAGTGCTTCAAGTACTTGTTCCATGTTGTTGCCGTCTTCAAGATCAATAGTTAGCCAACCAAAGGCTTCGTATTTAGCTTTCAGATCGCGGTTGTCATTTACCTGTATGGTAGTGCCATCTATTTGCTGACCATTCCAATCAACAATTGCTATTAAATGATCAAGTTGGTGATTTGGGGCAAACTGTACCGCCTCCCATATTTGGCCTTCCTGTTGTTCACCATCGCCCATGAGTACAAAAATATAACGATCATCTTTGTGCATACGCTTTGCTATGGCAGCACCTGCAGCTACCGACAGCCCCTGCCCAAGAGAACCTGATGCTACTCTTATACCGGGTAATTTTTCGTGTGTGGCAGGGTGGCCTTGTAGTCTTGAGTTTATCTTTCGGAAAGTTGACATTTCGCTAACAGCAAAATAACCCCTGCGACTTAATACAGAATAAAAAAGCGGAGATATATGGCCATTGGATAGAAAGAAAAGGTCTTCTCCTACCCCATCTTTATTGAACTCAAGAAATCCGTCAGCATTTTTAGTCTGGTTTATTTTCATGTGGTCAAAATAAAGGGCTACCAAAAGGTCGGTGCAACCTAATGAACCTCCCGGATGGCCGGATTGACTACCATGAACCATCCGCACTATATCTCTACGTACCTGTGCGGCAATGTCTTTTAATTGTTGTATTTCCATGGAGAGAGAGTTATGAGTTAAGAATTATGAGTTATGAATTAGGAGTTATGAATTAGGAGTTATAGGTTATGATGCAAAAAATAGAAAAAGTTTAATAGCATTACTACTCTCAAGACGTGCGACCCCGCAAAAGTGTCGGGGCAAGCAGCAACAAATGCTAAATCAAGGATTCAATGCTTGTTACAAAGAAATATTTGCAAAAAATACAAATTTTGAGAAGGCAATTGACTCCGATTTTGCTCCTTACACTTGACACCTTACACCATACATCTAATATCTAATATCTAGCATCTTGCTACTATTCCTACATTTTCTTTGCGTCTTCCAAAAATTTGGCAAGTCCAATATCTGTAAGCGGGTGTTTTAAAAGTCCTAAAATAGAATCCAGCGGACAAGTACATACATGAGCGCCCATTTCTGCAGCACGAATAATGTGGTTTGGATTACGGATAGATGCCGCTAAAATTTCGGTTTTAAAACCTTGTATTGCAAAAATATTGGCTATTTGCTCTATCAAAATCATACCGTCCCAGCCACTGTCATCTATACGGCCAATAAACGGCGAAACGTATGCTGCGCCTGCCTTTGCTGCTAAAATTGCCTGACCTGCCGAAAAAACCAATGTGCAGTTTGTTCTTATACCATTATCAGTAAACCACTTAATAGCTTTAATGCCCTCTTTTATCATGGGCACTTTTACCACAATATTTGGATGTATGGCTGCAAGTTTTTTTCCTTCTTCAACTATTGTAGCAAACTCTGTTGTTAATACTTCGGCACTTATATCACCATCTACCATTTCGCAAATTGCCTTATAATGTGCGTTAATAGCATCTTCGCCCCTTATTCCTTCTTTTGCCATTAGAGAGGGATTGGTGGTAACTCCATCAAGAATTCCCAATTCGTTGGCTTCTTTAATTTGTGCAAGATTGGCCGTGTCAATAAAAAACTTCATAATTAAGCAATTTCTGATTTTGAATGTAAAGTGCGGCAAAGGTAGGGAGATAGATATTTAAACAAAGAAGGAAAATAAAAAACAATTTACCAGCAGTGAAGGATGATAAAATGTTGAAAAATGAGTAAATTATTTGTCTAAAATCTTAAATACGAAATCTGATAAAAAATCATGTACAAAATCCTTGTTGCTATCTGTTTGCGTTACGTCTGTCAACCGGGGAAGATAGTTGCTAAAATACTGCTGATTGTGTGAAGTTTCAATCAGGGTACTACTTAAAGACCTTGGATATTTGTATGTTGGATTATAGTCAGAAATAACAGCAGCTATGGTAGCACACAAATCTTTGTAGGGCTTAAATACCTCATTTTTATTTATTTCGCTTACCTCTTTTACCAGGTAAACTTTACTGCTTTCTGCTATTGCTATCCGGTTAAGAAATTTTTTGTTGTATTCAAGCCTACCTGAACTTTCTGGCAGTTCGTGGGTTAGTAAATCAATGATGGATTGCAATTTTAGGACGGGATTCTCCAGATTTTGTAATTTAAAACCCATCAAAAATTCAATGTAACTCCAGTACCAATTAAGGATGTATAACAATAACCTATGTTTGTTCTCAAAATACCGATAAATTGATGCCTCGGTAGTGTTGACCTGGATGGCTAGTTTTTTGAAGGTAAAATGTTCAAAACCAAGTTCATAAATAAGATCAATTGCTTGTTTTACTATCTGCTTACCCAATTCACTAGCTTCCGGGTCGCGGAGGTAAATGCTGCTATTAACTTTGAATGTAATCTGAAAATCCATAAAAAAAATTTTCACAAAAATAGTAAAACAATAAAAATAATAGTAAAGTAATTTTTTAAAATAATTTAACTACTTCAAAAAATAGTTTTACTATCATTTTCGCAATAATTCATATTTTTGTATTAATACAACTGATTTAAATGGATACACTTCAACCCGTAAAACGACTTTGGCTTTTAATAGCATCAGAAAAAAAAGAAATTGCTTCTATCTATTTCTATGCAATTATGAGTGGTTTAGTTCAATTATCAGTACCCTTAGGAATACAGGCAATTATAAGTTTTGTTTTAGGGGCCTCTATGGTGACATCCATTTTCGTATTAATAGTATTGGTTGTTACAGGGGTTTTTTTGGTGGGGGTTTTTCAAATGAATCAAATGAAAATAATAGAAAAAATTCAGCAACGGATTTTTGCAAATTATTCATTTGCCTTAGCAGAAAATATTCCAAGATTTGATCTTAAAAAAACAGATAAATATTACTTGCCCGAAAAATCTAACCGCTTTTTTGATATAATGAATATTCAAAAAGGGTTTTCAAAATTATTACTCGACATACCTGTTGCATTAATTCAAATAATCTTTGGGCTTTTATTGCTATCATTTTACCATCCTCTATTTATTGGGTTCGCTATCATTCTAATTATTATTCTTTGGATTACCGGCGTACTATATAGCAGAAAAGGTATCATTACAGCAATGCAGGAAAGTAATTACAAATATGCTGTTGCCTCATGGTTAGAAGAAATGGCAAGAGTGATAAAGTCATTTAAATTTAGTCAGGGTAGTCATTTAAACCTAAAAAAAACAGATAAGGAAGTTAGCGGATATTTACTTTCAAGAACATCGCATTTTAAAGTTCTTGTGTTTCAATATAAAACGTTGATTTTTTTTAAAGTCATTATAACTGCTGCATTACTTTCAATAGGTAGTTATCTGCTATTAAATCAACAACTGAATGTAGGTGAGTTTATAGCAGCAGAAATAGTAATCCTCATGGTGATAAACGCAGTAGAAAAATTAATAGTCAATCTTGATAGTGTTTATGATGTAATAACAGGATTAGAAAAACTAAGTTCAGTAATAGAGCTTCCCTTAGAACCTTCAGGCAATTTACATTTAAACACAGATAAAAATGGGCTTCACTTAGAAATGAAAGATGTATCGTTTGAATTTGAAAAAAACGAAACAATTCTACATAAAATAAACCTGAACATAGCACCATTCAATACAGTCTGTATTTCAGGTCCTGATAATTCAGGAAAGTCGACCCTGCTCAAATTACTAAGTGGAAGCTACAATGATTTTTCAGGTTCAATTCTCATCAATAAAATTCCGATTGGCAATTACAGTCTTGAAAAATTCAGAGAGAATACCGGTATGTTTCTGAACAATCAGGATTTATTTAGCGGGACCCTTTGGGAAAATATAAGCATGGGTTTAGAAGATGTAAAAATTGACGAAATTACATCTCTTGCCTATGAATTGGGCATAGAGGATACTTTCACGCAATTGAGTGAAGGTTTTGAAACGCGAATAGAACCAATAGGCCATAAACTATCTTCAACCCTGGTAAGAAAAATATTGTTATTAAGAGCTTTTGCAAATGAACCATCATTATTATTACTCGAAAGCCCGTGGCAGGGTTTAGACAAAATCACTACTAAAAAAATAAAACAATACATTTTGAAAAAGAAATCAAAAGCTACAATTATTATTGTTTGCAATGACCAGTCATTTGCAGGTGAGTGTGATATAAAAATTGAATTGGTAAATGGTACAATTAATAACTTACAAACTAACAAATAATGGATTCATTTACACATAAAATCCCTTTAAAATCATTTGATCTTATTTACAGAAACAACAGGGTAAGTAAGGTTAAGAATTGGTTTATTGGTATTATGCTGCTGTTAATTGTTGTTATGTTTTTACCCTGGACGCAGAATATAAAATCTAAGGGTAACATTACTACACTTAGGCAAGAACAAAGGCCTCAGGACATAGTTTCACCAATACCGGGTAAAATTGTAAAGTGGTGGGTTAAAGAGGGAGATTTTGTTAAAAAGGGCGACACCATTTTACAATTATCAGAAATAAAAGAAGACTATCTTGATCCTAATCTTGTAGGCAGAACAGAGGAACAATTAGAAGCTAAAAAAGGGACTATAGAATTTTATGAGGGCAAGGCAGGTACTGCAACTGTTCAAGTAGAAGCGCTTAGCAATTCAAGAAAATTAAAAATTGAACAGCTCAAAAACAAACTACAGCAACTGGAGAATAAACTCGCCGGCGAAAAGGCAGAATTGCAGGCTGCTGCAAATGATTATGAATTATCCAAAGATCAATTTACGCGACAGCAAAAAATGTTTAATGAAGGACTGGTTTCACAAACTCAATTGCAACAAAGAAATGTAGCTACTCAAAATGCATTGGCAAAAAAAATAAGTGCCGAGAATAAAATAGCACAAACCCGGCAGGAAATCATTAATGTACAAATAGAACAAAACAGCGTACAACAAGACTATGCAGAAAAAATAAGCAAAGCCGAAGGAGATAAATTTCAAAGCTTAAGCATGGCAGCAACAGGAAAAGGAGAAGTTGCAAAACTGGAAAATCAGGTAGTGAATTATACCATCCGCAACGGAATGTACATTTTGCTTGCTCCACAGAGCGGTCAGTTTGTTCAGGCTAAAAAATCGGGTTTGGGTGAGATTGTAAAAGAGGGTGAAATAATCAGTACCATAGTTCCTGAAAAGACTGATTATGCGGTTGAAATGTTTGTAAGACCAATC
>JANPGE010000044.1:0-6378 GCA_031423805.1 Segetibacter sp.
AATATCTTTGATTTCATTTTTAGTCAGCATAATCAACATGTTATATAACTACAGGCCGGTAAAAGTCGTTTGCTCCATATTTATTTTCACCTTACTTTTTGCAGCCTGTACCGTTGTTAAAAATTACCCCGTTAACAAGCCTTTTGTTTATGAAAACAAAATTGTATTAACCGGAGATGCACCCAAAGATGAGAAAAAAAGGCTAGCACTCGATCTTGTAAATTATTGGGACGATAGTTTAAAAGTACTTCCTGTTAATAAAATAGGCCGCAATGGCCTCTCTATATATAATCAGGTGATTGATAAACCACCTGTTTACGATACTGCTGCAATGACCCGTAGCTTGTTATATATGAGCTCGTATCTTAACAGTCAGGGTTATTATAATTTTAATATAAAACCAGATTCTGTTATTATTGATGTTGTAAAACACAAGCCACAAATAAGGGCAAAGGTTCAGGTGTCAGTTAATGTCAATAAAAATCTATCCATAGATTCTGTTTCTTTTGATTCTATCATAAATCCGGGATTAAGAGAAATAGCATTACAAAACCAGAAAGAGAGTTTTCTGCAAAAGAACAAACCATTTAGTAATACCCTTGTCAGCAACGAATTAGACAGACTTGTAAATCTTTTTCATAAAAATGGTTACTATAAACTTACACGTGAAAATTTATATGCTGAAGTAGATACCATAGATGCTGCCCTGCTCGAAGTAACCCTTGACCCTTTTGAACAGGCTCAAAAAATAGCCGAAGCAGCATCACGAAGAAAAGCCAACCCGACTATTGATGTTTTGATTAAACAGCGACCTGTTGCAGATACCAATACACTAACACGTTTTCACAATGGGCATGTATATTTTTACCCCGATACAAGCCTATTAAAAAGTATAGAAATCGATACGCTGATTAATTATAAGTTTATTATTAATCAATCTAACGGAGATGTTACCGTAAAACAAAATTTTCCATTTATTAGAATGGAGCCAATCATACAACATAACTATGTAGAAAATGGTAACTTATACGACGAGCAAAAATATCTTAAGACGCTTAATACATTTTCATCCCTTGGGCCATGGAATCAGGTAGATTCTAAAATAGTGGAAAGAGTTGATTCTCCCCGTATTTTAGACTATCATTTTTTTATGGTTCCAGCCAAAAAATATTCATTTGGGTATGATATAGAAGTCAGCCGAAATAGTGGAAGTATAATTTCAGGTAACCTGCTGGGTATTAGTAATGTACTTACCCTACGTAACAGAAATATTTGGAAGAGGGCCATACAAAGTAGTACTGTAATAAGGGGAGGAGTGGAACTTGGCTTTTCAGATACCGTATTGCAAACTATACAAATTAGTTTGTCGCAGACTTATAGTATTCCGCGTTTGCTAACCCCATGGAAGATAAAAAATATAAAAACACTGGATGATTACAACACAATATTAAGTGTTAATGGTTCTTATACTGACCGTCTAAATTTTTTTAGGCTAAGATCTGCTGTTGCCACATTTGGTTACGATTGGAAAAAGAAAAACCGCGGTTGGATACTTCGACCTATCAATATTGAACTTTACAGCCTGGATACATTAAACGGTTTGAAAAATGCATTTGTTACCAACCCCTTTTTACGAACTGCATTTAATACAGGTTATGTGGTGGGGGAGAATGCAACCTTTAGCATTAGTTGGCCCAACAAAAACCGGCCAAATACATTGAATAATTTTCGGGTTTCTGCTGAAGAGTCTGGCGGTCTCGTTGGCACATTGTCAAAAGGAATAAAAGACAAAGTTTATCAATTTATAAAGTTTGAATCTGAATTTAAGAAAGTGGTTCAATGGCGCAAAACTTCCATAGCGTTTAGAACTTTTGGTGGTATAGGTATCAATTACAGCAATGATCCTGTTTTAGGAAAATCACTCCCATTCTTTAAACAGTTTGTAGCAGGTGGACCATACAGTATGAGGGCCTGGGGCATACGACAGCTTGGGTTGGGTTCGTCTTTGGTTAGCGATACCAATACAACTTTTCGCGACAGGTTTGGCGATATACAACTCGAAGCAAATTTTGAATATAGATTTCCGCTTTTTGCTATTGGTAGCATGAAGGTTAAAAGTGCGTTGTTTGTTGATATGGGCAACATCTGGAACCTAAAAAATGATGTAGATAATCCAGGTAGTAAACTATCACTCAATAATGTTTGGCGTGATATAGCAATAGCTGCCGGCATTGGTTTATTACGTTTAGACTTTGACTTTTTTCTTATTAGATTAGATTTTGCGTATAAAGTGAAAGACCCTGCCCGCTTGTCTAATGGAGGGTGGATGAGTATAAAGGATTTTGAATGGCGCAACAGAGAATTTGATATTAAAGATGGCAACGGAAAAGAATTAAAAAGAAACAACTTCTCCTTACAATTGGGTATTGGCCTTCCGTTCTGATGATTCATTTTTTATCTCATTCACAAACTCCTCCATACTCATAGCGTTTGCTGCTTCAAATATTCCTATACGGGTACGGCGCAGGCTGCTTAGGTAGCCACCACATCCTAAAGCTTGCCCGTAGTCGTGTGCAAGGCTGCGTATGTAAGTTCCTGTTCCACATACAACCTTAAAATGCACTACAGGCATTTCTATTTTCTCTATAGAAAATTGATTGATTGTAATAGTCCGTGGTTCCATTTTTACATCTATGCCTTGCCGTGCTGCAAGGTAAACAGGTTTGCCGGCTTGCTTTATAGCAGAATGAATTGGGGGCACCTGCTGTATAACTCCAATGAATTTTTCTGTAGCCTTATGTAGTTGTTCTGCAGTTATGTTGGTAGTGTCTTTTATATCAACGGGTTCGCTTTCAAGATCGTAGGTAGGAGTTGTTGCACCCAGTGTTATAGTGCCGGTGTATTCTTTTTCCATACCCATGTACTCATTTATTTTTTTGGTAAACTTTCCGGTGCAAACTATTAAAAGCCCTGTAGCCAAAGGGTCTAATGTGCCTGCATGTCCCACCTTTTTTATTCTGATGGTGTTGCGGATTTTCCTTACTACATCAAACGATGTCCAGTCAAGTGGTTTGTCAATCAATATCACCTGTCCGGCTTCATATTTATTCAGTTCTTTTTCCAAAATGGTATTTGTTGATTAGGTAAATTTTGAGCAGCTTAAATAAAAATCCTTTAGAAAATTAAACTCTAATTCTTCATCTGTGTACTCTGTGGGCTTTTCCTCTGTGCCCTCTGCGGTTAAATTTATTACAAAGGCAACTCCTTAAACATTTCTTTCAGCCTAAGTTTTTCAATGTTAATTGTAAATGAAATAGTTTTCAAAAACCTTTTTTCTGTGATGGTGGATTTGTAATAGTTGCTATAAACTTTGCTATAGATTAATGGAACATACACATCTACCAATGAACCAAAGAGCGAAAACTGAACACCTGCATCATAGACAAATCTACCCGATGCAGGATTTTCTTTCCATGCTTCGGCATAGGTGCCAATATCTGCAAATAATTTAAGCGGAATATTAAATGGTAAAACACTTAACGGATTATATTTGTCCGGTAGGCCTGTAGATAAGTTCAGCGCCATCAACCAATCATCTGTCTTGCCAACTTTGTCAGAAAGCAATTCTGTATTTACTTTAAAGAAGCCATCCCTTTCCATCACCTGTTGACTTTTCCATCCTTCAAATTCATTTCTGCCTGCAAAGTATCCACTGTAAGTATAATCTTCATAGCCTTTTGGCGCACTAAGGTTCAGCAAATAGCGATCGTTGTTGTATCGTGTAAGAAATGTTTTTTGAACAAGGTAGAAAAACTTACCAGCAAAAAATCTAACAGACATACCTGTTTTTCCATCAGGGTAATTGAAGTAATACTTAGCATTAACTCCTGCCCGTATAAATTCTTTTCCCTGATCTGCAGATAAGGTAATATTGTATGGAAATAGTTTACGGCTATCTGATACACTAACAGACACCCGGTTAATAAAAGTATTAGCAGGGATTGTATTGACTACATCAAATGTATCTGTCGGGGTTTCAACTCTTTCAAAATTTAGCGCATCTTCTTTTATTGCAAATGCTTTCCACTGTAAATCGACCCTGCGAGTAGATTGCGGGTCTTTGTCATACAACGTAACATTTACCGAAGGTGTCAATCGCTGCATTCTTTGATAAAGTTTTTTGTTATCATCGGTCATAAAATCGTTCATGGTATAATTCATATAACCCATTCCTACAGTTATTTTATAATCTCTTTTATAAATGTTATAGGATGCATTTCCAAATCCATTCAACTTTTTGGAACCTGTAGCATACATTGCCCCGCCAACAAATTGCAAATTATTCATGGGCAATTGAAAGTTGTGCAGCAATCCGCCAATCATACCCTTGTCATAAGTATTATAACCTAATGCAGGAGAAAGGCTGATGTAATTATACTTGTCAGTATTGCGCAAATTGAATAACAGCGTGGGTTTTATAGTTTTTTTTCCTCCCGGAAAAAGGGAACCGGTTTGGCTTAATTGGACGAAATCATACGTAATGTTTTGATTGCTATTAGCTGATTCAAGTATTGTTTTAAAATCATTGGGTGACGGATGTTTAAAACGCCACTTGCTGTAATAGGCCTGCATTGCCTTATCAAAATTTAATGTGCCCAAATCTTTTTCCAGTTTATTCATCCAAAGATTGGTTTTGTAATAAGCCACTGCACCGTAGTTCTCTACAGTAAATTGGGTAGAAGTAGACTCAATAGGTTGGTCTTTTTGCGCTTTTATCAGCGCTGCTAATAGTATTGAAACATCGTCATCGGGTAGTTTGTTGCTAAAGCTACCTTTTGTAGTTGGTTTAGAAGATTTATACTTGTTTTCTTCATACCTTTTTTGATAATAGGTATTCATACCTTCATCCATCCAAGGGTGGTCTCTTTCGTTTGTTGCAAGGGCAGCTTCAAACCAATTGTGACCTATCTCATGCACCATAGTTGCGTCAAGGTC
This sequence comes from Segetibacter sp., assembly GCA_031423805.1. Classification (GTDB taxonomy): domain Bacteria; phylum Bacteroidota; class Bacteroidia; order Chitinophagales; family Chitinophagaceae; genus Segetibacter. Next base: position 4,996 of record JANPGE010000044.1, read on the forward strand.
TTTACCAACAGATTGAACCGTTATAAGCGTTATGGTAGGGTACTCCATGCCACCACTGTTTTCATTTTTACTACCCTGTACTATAGTAGCAATAGGATAGGGGTAATCGCCCAATCTTTTACTGTAATACCGTAAACCGTCTTTTGCATAGGATATGCTTACATCCCATCCTTTGCTTTTGGGCTTGTAAAAGGAAAATATATCTACTACTTTCTTTGATGGCAGCACTACGGTATCATATTTAGCAATAAAATTTTTGCTTGCAAACCACGCAAAGTCATGAATGTTATCCTGTTTGTAGTGCCATGTTTTTGTAGTGCCTTTGGCAGTGTGTTTGCCATTTTGTTTTAGCTGTTGCAATGTTTCAGCATCCTGCAATACACCTGTTGCTGCTACAATGTATGCTGATGGTAGAGTAATTTCTACATCATATTTTCCAAACTCTGCATAATATTCTCCCTGATCAACATAAGGCATTGGGTGCCATCCGTTTTTATCATATACTGCAGGTTTTGGGAACCATTGTGTTACCTGATAATCGCGGCCTATGTGTCCCCCACGTGAAAAATTATAAGGTAGTTTTACTTTGACTGGTGTTGTTATAATGGCTGTTGCACCCGGTAATAATGGATTTGGCAAAAACACCTTTACAATATCAATGTTGTTGCTGTCGGATTGTGTATTTGCAGTTACACCATTAGATTTAAAATTCAATTGATTGATATATCCTTTTTGCCACGGTTTTGAAAAATAAAAATCTGTTCTTCCTGATTTTAAGAATTGTTCGCTAAAAGCAGTCTTGTCATTTTTGTAAGCATTAGGCCACAAATGAAACCAAATAAAACGTAGCGTATCGGGTGAATGATTGATGTACTCTATAGTTTCAAACGCATCCAAAGTATGGTCTGCATCATTCAGCGAAACATTGATTGTAAAATTAACCTCTTGTTGCCAGTATTTATTTTGGGCAAATAGAGAAATGCTTCCTATAAAATAAAATAATAAAAGAAAAATGCTTTTCACAAAACTGATTTGAGTGTTGTTAAATTGAACCGGTAAATTAATCCTAAAAACGGTTTGAAGATAAAACATTACTGATTGAGGCAGATATATTAAGCATAAAACTACTAATCAAGGGGTAAAATGGATACTGTTTGGTAGTTGTATGTGATGACACTATGCGACGAGGCTGCTAAAAGTGCTTCTTTCCGGAAAGGCGGAAGGGTTTGCAGGTGAAAAACACGGGTCAGTTTTATTTAGTGGGGAGTAACCCTATTTTTGCATAAAAAAGTATTGGAAAAGGAACTGCTAAGCTATATTTTACCAGAAGGTTTATTAGCCCATTTTATTATTACAGACTTATTGTTGCTTTGTGATGTTAAA
>JANPGE010000045.1:0-10732 GCA_031423805.1 Segetibacter sp.
CTCTAAGCCAACAATATCTAAAGTATCGTCTTCCAGTATTTTATCATAGTCTTCCTTATTGGCAAAAGTGAGTGCCAACATACCTTGCTTTTTAAGATTGGTCTCGTGGATACGTGCAAATGATTTTACCAAAATAGCCCGTACGCCCAAAAAGCGGGGTTCCATAGCAGCGTGTTCCCTTGATGAACCTTCTCCATAATTTTCGTCACCAACAACTATACTACCTATGCCTGCTGCTTTGTAAGCCCTTGCAGTAGCAGGAACAGCACCATATTCGCCTGTCAGTTGGTTTTTCACTTTATCAACACTTTCGTTGAAAAAGTTAAGTGCACCAATCAACATGTTGTTGCTTATGTTATCTAGGTGCCCACGGAATTTCAACCACGGGCCTGCCATACTGATATGGTCCGTCGTACATTTTCCTTTCGCTTTTATAAGCAGCTTCAAACCTTTTATATCTGTACCTTCCCAAGCCTTAAATGGTTCCAACAATTGCAAACGTTGAGAATCGGGGCTTACCAAAACTGTAACTTTTGTAGGGTCTTCGGCAGGTGCCTGATAACCCGGGTCTTCTGCACTAAAACCATTAGGAGGCAATTCTACACCAACCGGTTCGTCAAGTTTTACCTGTTCGCCATTTTCGTTGGTCAGGTAATCTGTCAAAGGATTAAAAGTAAGGTCGCCAGCAATTGCAAATGCAGTTACTATTTCAGGAGAAGCAACAAAGGCATGTGTACCGGAAAACCCGTCATTGCGCTTTGCAAAATTTCTGTTGAATGAAGTAATTATAGAGTTTTTGCGTGTAGGATCATCTATATGCCTTGCCCACTGACCAATACAAGGGCCACAGGCATTTGCCAATACCAATCCGCCCATTTTGTCGTACGCAGATAGCAAGCCATCCTTTTCTACAGTATATCTCACCAATTCACTACCGGGGCTAATGGTAAATTCAGATTTTGTTTTCAGGTGTTTATCAACCGCCTGTTGTGCTATAGAAGCCGAACGACTAATGTCCTCATAAGAACTATTTGTGCAACTTCCAATCAATGCTACTTCCAGTTTTTCGGGCCAGTTGTTGGTTCTTACGGCATCTGCAAATTTGCTGATAGGCCATGCAAGGTCGGGTGTGTAAGGACCGTTTACATGCGGCTCTAATTCATTCAGGTTAATCTCTATCAGTTCATCATAATATTGTTTTGGATTGGCATACACTTCAGCATCAGGGCGAAGATGTTCAATAATGCCGTTTGCAAGTGTTGCTATTTCTTCCCTTTCTGTAGCTCTTAGATAAGCAGCCATTTTTTCATCGTAGGCAAACAGAGAACAAGTAGCTCCTATTTCTGCGCCCATGTTGCAGATAGTTCCTTTACCTGTTGCACTTAGTCCATCGGCTCCTTCACCAAAATATTCTACTATGGCGCCTGTGCCACCTTTAACGGTAAGGATACCTGCAACTTTTAAAATAATATCTTTTGGCGAAGCCCAACCGCTTAATTTACCTGTAAGTTTAACACCAATTAATTTTGGCCATTTTAATTCCCATGCAAGACCTGCCATAACATCGCTTGCATCTGCACCACCCACACCTATAGCAACCATACCTAATCCTCCTGCATTTGGGGTGTGGCTATCGGTTCCTATCATCATACCACCGGGGAAAGCATAATTTTCTAAAACAACCTGATGAATAATTCCTCCACCCGGTTTCCAAAAACCCAGTCCATATTTATTACAAACAGAAGAAAGAAATTCATACACTTCCTTGTTAGTATTCAATGCACTGCTAAGATCTTCGGCAGCACCTGTTTTGGCTTGTATCAGGTGATCGCAATGCACTGTACTTGGAACTGCTACCTGTGGACGACCTGCCTGCATAAACTGCAACAGCGCCATTTGTGCAGTAGCATCCTGCATGGCTACACGGTCTGGTGCAAAGTCTACATAATCCTTTCCACGACCAAAATCCTTTATTTCCATATCAGTATGGAGGTGAGCATACAAAATCTTTTCTGCTAATGTAAGTGGATGACCGACTTTGGCTCGTGCAGCGGCTACTTTACCAGGCAATTCCTGATAAACCCGTCTGATCATTTCTATGTCAAATGCCATATTAATTGGGAATTTTTAATGTGTGGAAAAAAAGTTGAGCAAAATTACACGAAAACTGTTTTTTTGCGAAATCAGATTTACAGAATATTTAAACGTGTATTATATGGACAATAATCAGGCTTAAATATTTGTTTTTAAACAATGAAAGCGAAGTGTATAGCCTGAATAATATTCTTTGGGATATTAACAGGATTATTCTACCAATAAATGAATACACAACTTTATTTTTAATAAATATAAAATTTCATTTTTCTTAATCATTGATTAAATTGCACTACGTGCAAAAGCTTTTTTGCAAAAATTTAATTAAAATGAACCGGTTACGAACAATTATAGAACCACAAATATTTGGCGTATGCAATGCTATTGGTGAAAAAATGGGTATTGCTACTTCACGTATCCGTATGTGGTTTATTTATATTTCTTTTCTTACGTTTGGATCACCTCTAATAATTTATATGATTTTGGCGTTTTGGCTAAATATTAAGAACTACATTTATTCTGCCCGGAGAAATCCAATGCGTTATTTGTAAGTTATCTGATATATTTATTAAACCCACAAACCGTGCTTGAAATAGATTACAGCTATACAAATTATGATGAATTGTTGCAGTTTTTTGCAGCAACTTTTAAAGTTAAAATTAAAAACAATGTACTTCAATTACCTGACCACATAGGCAATGGGTATATGAAGCTGATTGAATTACCTAATGGTCTACAGGGTATAGTATCTGATTATACTGCAAATACAGATCTACGCTTTAACTGGTTAAAGATTAATCAGGATTGCTTCATTCTTCGTTTTGATGAGGCCAATATACCCGAAACGCATCATGCCGATATTGAAGATCAACCGGAAGCGGCTATGCAAGTGAGGTCAGCTGTATTTTTGGCAAGTTCCCGTTACGATTGGATTTTTTTATGTAAAAAAGGAACCACTATAAAAGGAGTTAATATACTTTTTACCAAAGAGTGGCTGGAACAGTTTCTTAAGGTAGAAAACGTAGGAGACATTATAAGAAAATACCTGAATCTTAGGCTTACTGCACTAAACCATGAGCCAATGGATATAGAATACAAACGCTTACTTAATGAAATTGTACAGGTAAAAGGCGACACCGATTATGAAACCATGATTATCCAAAACAGGGTAATGCTATTATTGGAAAGGTTTTTTACCAGAACCTATTATAAGATGAGCGATTTGCATTTTAATGTAAAGTTAAGCAATGAAGTGATCACTAGATTGGCGAATGTAGAAAGGGAATTATTAAAAGACTTTTCTGCCGATCCCAAGAGTATTCCTGAATTGGCAAAAATGGCTGCCATGAGTCCCAGTAAACTCAAAAACAGCTTTAAAGAAATTTACGGATTACCCGTTTATCAATACTTCCAAAAAAAGCGTATGCATAAAGCTAAAGCTATGTTGGTAAGCCGAAAATATACCGTAAGAGAAGTGGGAATGGAAGTAGGATATAGCAACCTAAGTAATTTTGCGAAGGCTTTTAAAAAATCATTTGATCAATTGCCAAGTGACCTTTTATAAACAAAATTTATTGAAAAGAAATATACCGACAAGTAATTCCATATGACCGAAATTGAATTAAATAAACCTGACTTTACAGCACTTTTTAAGTTGTTTGCCGAAGGGTTTAAAACAAAGGTAGATAATGGACAACTCACCTTACCGGCACAACATGGCACGGGTTATTTAAGAGCGGAACAACTACCCTCGGGTATAAGCGTTTTGGTATCTGATACTGTATTGAAACAGGAACTTACCGTATTAAGAAGAGATTTGGAAGATCATTTCTTTATACTGCAGTTCAACGAAGAATTTGAGGACTTTGATAACTTAAATCCCAAAAATAAAAAAAGTGTTGATGATTTTCAATCTGTGGTTAAGCTAAGCCACACACTGGTTTCAGAAGCATTTGTTTTTCCTTCTAATAAAAGATTACGTTCTGTAAAATTCTATTTTCACAAAGATCAATTGTATTCCTTACTTGGCAAAACCGCAGTAGAAAAATTGTTGAATCAATTTTTTCCTGCCGTTATAAAGAACAATATGCAAATGCCTATTGCCACTGAATATAGGGTAATGTTGGATGATCTTTGGTCAGACCAGATAGTGCAACCTCTGAAGTTGAATTATATCCAAAACCGGGTGTTGCTTTTACTCGAAAAGTATATTTGCAAACTCTATGAAATTAAAGATTTACACGTACATAAAATAAAAAGAAGTGACGATGAAACCCTTAGACTGATGAAGGTCGAATCTCTTTTGGTAAAAGACTTTTCTGTAGATCCTCCAAAGATTAAAGACCTGTCACGTATATCTGCAATGAGCCCTACCAAACTTAAAAGCGATTTTAAACAATTGTACGGATTTCCTATCTATCAATACTTTCAAAAGAACAGAATGCTAAAAGCCAAGTCATTGCTCGTTCTTGGAAAATACACCATAAAAGAGGTTGGAATAAAAGTAGGATACTCAAATCTTAGCCATTTTGCAAGCGCATTTAAAAAAGAATTTGGCTACCTTCCAAGCAGTATTGCTTTAAAGGATGGTATGTTGGTGTATGGCAGTTAATCCTGCGAATTTATCATCATCATTCGCGTAAATGCAGATAAGTTAAATGACCGCCTTCCTGACTTTCACTAATTGAACAAGCAATTCTTCAAGCTTATTTAACGGCAACATATTGGCACCGTCACTTAATGCTACTGCAGGGTTAGGATGAGTTTCTATAAACAAACCGTGGGCACCTGTAGCTATTGCGGCTTTTGCTATAGTTCCTATCAAAGCAGGGTTTCCACCTGTAATCCCCGTAGTTTGATTGGGTTGTTGCAAACTATGTGTACAGTCCATAATGACAGGTACATTATTCTGTGCCATGGCTGGAATATTTCTATAATCAACTACAAGATCCGTATAACCAAAAGTGTTACCACGCTCGGTCAGCATAACTTTTTCATTGCCTGCCTTTCAAATTTAATCAACAGCAAACTTCATAGACTGTCCACTTAGGAATTGACCTTTTTTTACATTAACGATTTTACCTGTTTCTGCAGCAGCAATTAATAAATCAGTTTGTCTGCAAAGGAATGCAGGTATCTGTAGTATGTCAATGTATTTAGCTGCTTCTGCTGCTTCTTCATGGGCATGTATATCAGATGTTGTAGGCAGATTGTACTTCTTACCAACTTTTTGAATAAGTTGCATTGCAGGTTCATCACCAATGCCTGTAAAGGAAGTGCCGCTGGTGCGGTTAGCCTTGCGGTAAGATGCCTTGAACACATAGGGAATACCAAGGTTTTTACAAATGCTATATACTTTGTCTGCAACTTCCATTACCAGCTCCTCCCCCTCTACCACACACGGGCCTGCGATAAGGAAAAAATTATTTGCATCGTAAGATTGGGCTTTGAAAAGGTCGGTAAGAAATTGCATGTTGCTGTTATTTTATAATAACTGCAAAGGTGCAGGAAAATTTGGGGTTTGGCTGTGAGAATATCTGGATTTAAAGGATTTGGAGGCATTATTCATATTACCCATATTATAGTAGTTTTTGACACAATACTTTCACTACCGCACCACAAGCTGAAAAAAAAGATTAAGCAAAAGATGGTACAAAAAAAATTCTAGTTAGTAAATAGCTTTTCAGATCCTTTATATTTCAAATCATTTTGGGTTTTAAAATTAGATTTAAGTTTGCTTTACTAAGTTGAAAAGGATTGTTGATACCACAAACATTTGCATTAGAATAAAAGAAATGCACCACTCAATCACTGATCAAATATTCTTATAGAGCCAATAATTTATTTTATGCCAAATACTTACACTCAAATCCACATCCAATTTGTTTTTGCTGTCAAGTTTAGGAATTGTGTTATTCAATCTTCATGGAAAGAAGAACTTCATAAGTATATAACAGGTATTGTGCAATTGCACAGTCACAAACTGATTGCGATTAATAGTATGCCTGATCATGTTCACGTCTTTATTGGAATGAGACCAACTCAATCTGTGTCAGACTTAATGCAGGATGTGAAAGGCAGTTCTTCCAAATGGATCAACGACAAGAATTTAACAGTTAAGCATTTTGAGTGGCAGGAAGGTTACGGAGCATTTTCATATAGTAAATCGCACATAAAAAATGTGATTGAATACATAGAAAATCAGGAACAACACCATAGGGTAAAAACTTTTAGAGAAGAGTATATTGACTTTCTTGAAAAATTTGAAATTGACTATGACGAACGGTATATTTTTCATGAGTTGATATAGAAACATATCGTGCCTACGGGACTTTGAGAATCTTCCTCGTCTACATTTGTTACCGACATTTAATCCCTAACGGGATAATGAAATGCAGGTATACCTGATTGCAGTTTTAGCATAAAATAAAAAGTGCCGATAGGCACGTTATGTCGGTAGAATAAATCGTTATCCGTTATTCAAAGTCCCGGAGGGACGGTATGTTATGCATCCAACAGGTAATACATATCGTCCCTACGGGACTTTGAGAATCTTCTTCATCTACATTTGCTACCGACATTTAATCCCTAACGGGATAATGAAATGCAGGAAAACCTGATTGTAGTTTTAGCATAAAATAAAAAGTGCCGATAGGCACAAAATGTCGGTAAAGAAAAAATCTGCAATCCATTAAAAGCCCCGTAGGGGCGGTATGTACCCTTGTGCAATTACACATTTCGTCCCTATGGGACTTTGAGAATCTTCTTCATCTACATTTGCTACCGACATTTAATCCCTTACGGGATAATGAAATGCAGGAATACCTGATTGTAGTTTTAGCATAAAATAAAAAGTGCCGATAGGCACGAAATGTCGGTAGAGAAAAAATCCAGAATCCATTAAAAGCCCCGTAGGGGCGAAATGTACCCCTTGTGCAATTACACATACCGTCCCTACGGGACTTTGAGAATCTTCTTCGTCTACATTTGCTACCGACATTTTATCCCTAACGGGATTGTATTTTGTATTGCGCAACATAATAGTCAATGATTATTTGGAGTTTGCATGAATAGTGCCGTTAGGCACGTTATGTCGGTAGAATAAACCGTTATCTGTTATTCAAAGTCCCGGAGGGACGGTATGTTATGCATCCGACAGGTAATACATATCGTCCCTACGGGACTTTGAGAATTTTCTTCACCTTCATTTGTTACCGACATTTTATCCCTAACGGGATAAAGAATTGGAGGAAACCCTAATTGTAATTTTAGCATAAAATAAAAAGTGCCGATAGGCACGAAATGTCGGTAGAGAAAAAATCCATAATCCATTAAAAGCCCCGTAGGGGCGAAATGTACCCTTGTTCTGTAATACACAACTGGATTATTAAAATAATCTTCACAATTAGCTTGCAACTGTCATCTATTGTGTACGAAACGGTCAACTATTATTCTTAACTTAAAAGAGCTTCCCTATTTCACTTCACAAAAAGTTTACTTCTTAAAAAATGGTTTTATTTTCGCACGGGCATTGTTAATGTGAAAAATGATATAAAAGGTAAAAAGCTGAATAGCATTACCAAACTTGAATGGAGCGTCGCCAACAATGCTGAACAAATTACCAATGCCGGCTCAATAGATATATTATAACGATTGAACAAAAAATAAAAACGAATTGCTATGTCAAACAGGGATGAAAAAATATTGGTGGTGGGTGCCTGCGGGCAAATTGGTGTGGAGCTTACGCTTAGGCTGCGCAAAATGTATGGTGAAGGTACTGTAATAGCAAGTGACCTGCGTGAAGAACATCCGCTGCTGAAGGGTACGGGGCCTTATGTGTCGCTGGATATTATGAACAAGGAAACTTTTCATGTGTTGGTGCTTCGGTACAACATTACTCAAGTCTATTTGTTGGCGGCTATTTTAAGTGCCACCGGCGAAAAGAACCCTGTGCTTGCATGGCATGTGAATATGCAGAGCCTCCTGAACGTGCTGGAGGTGGCTAAAGAAGAGAACCTTGCCAAGATATACTGGCCAAGCAGCATTGCTGTTTTTGGACCGGAGTCGCCCAAAGACAATACGCCTCAACACACCATCATAGAACCTACTACCGTATATGGTATCAGCAAATTTGCTGGTGAACGTTGGTGTGAATATTACTTTAGAAGATACAACATAGATGTACGTAGCCTTCGCTATCCGGGGTTGATTAGTTATAAGAGTCAACCGGGCGGCGGCACTACAGACTATGCTATAGAAATATATCACGATGCACTAAAAGAAGGGAGTTACACTTCATTTCTAAATGAAAGCACTTACCTGCCTATGATGTATATGCCCGATGCTATACGTGCTACTATAGAATTGATGGAAGCTGATGCTAGCAAGCTCACTATCAGGTCATCTTATAACATCGGTGCTATGAGTTTTTCGCCCAAGGAAATAGCTGCAGAAATTAAAAAGCACATACCTGATTTCACCATTGATTATAAACCTGATAGTCGTCAGCAAATTGCCAATAGCTGGCCTAAGAGTATAGATGACAGCCGTGCAAAAGCTGACTGGGGCTGGAAACCGGAATACGACATTAGCCGTATGACGGAGGATATGTTGGAGAACCTTAGAAAGTGAACACTGAACAATAAACAGTGAATAGTGAATAATGAAAAGTGAACAATGAAAAGTGAACAATGAGCGATAGAGATTATTTGAGTATAAACTTTTTTTGAGTCGACATTTGTTCTTTGCTCAATATCGTTGTGTTATAAAAATCCCGATTTTTCGGGACTCTCTGCATCTTTTAGTTTTTCAATTAAGCGTTCTACAATTTTTGTTTTATGGAAGGAATCTTAATTATTTCTTTATTGTTCTATGTTCTCTGCTAAAATCTTATGCCGAAGTTTAATCCCAAACCCCGCAATCCTACCACACTCCCTTTTGATGTTACAGTAGCACCATTAGCATCTACTACGCTTTCTATATTTGTAAGAGGAATGTCAGTATTGTTGAGTGCATCTTTTAATCCATTCTGTTCATCCTGATTAAGGGGGGTTTTGGCGTTCACATTTCCACTTGCTTTACCAAGGCTGCCTCCAATTATCCACCAATCGAGGTATAATTTTTTTCCAATTTTAAAATTACTACCCAGTAATATTCCACCGCTAATAGAATTTATACTACCACTAAAAAAAGCAGTTCTCTCTACATTGGTAGATGAGTTGTACTTAACAGGCCCTTCGATATTGTAATGGCTTATACGTACATAAGGAGCCATATAAAATCCATGAAATGCGCCTTTGGAGCCAAAATAATATTTTAACTCCGGAGTAAAAATTGTAGTGCCGATTTTAAAATCTTCTATATTGACTCTGGCATTATCAATTTGTTTATCATAAAAATTTTTAAATGCAACTGTAGAAGTTGGTATGGCTGAAAATCCGAGGGCTACTGTGGTTCGCTTTCCTACCTTTCTTTCATACTGTATTCCAAATCCTTTAAGCACAAAAGCAGAAACATTTATTTTGACTATGTTATCACCATATTCCTTTTCCATGGAATTTTTGGTAGTATTATTTTTCACCCTTTGTGTTTTATTATCCTCACTTGATTGTGCTTTGCTATATACCGACGCTGCCATCATAATCAAAGTCAGCATGATTGGTTTTATATTCATATTGGGATGTTTTTACTGCAAACTGATTATTTAAAACATTATGCCATGGTATTAAAATTACAATAAAAAAATAAAAATAGTCTAAAAGATAAATTCGGGGTAAGTTTTTGACTTTATTAATTAACCGTTCATTCATTGTCTTGCAACCTTAACGCATAAAGTCAGATAAATCATGTAACGGTTTATAAATAAATCCAACTAAGGAATTCTTAATTAAAAATGACCTTACTGAATAATTGGAAATAACTGTAGAAATTTAAATTTTTCAACACAGAAGTAAAATTAGTTTACCAATCTAACCTAAGCATTTCCAATTTCAAAAGCGCATAAAAAATAGTAGTAACGTGCATTGACTGCACTATTTTATTTTGAAGTAATAGTTGCTTTAATTCATCTAGAGTTATCTCAAGCACTTCTATTTCTTCGTTGGCATCAAGGGCTTGTTCCTTCACTTTGTGTCCGCCTGTTAGCAGGAACATATGCATGAGATTACTGTTGGTGGAGGGGTTAGGGGATGTGGTTCCGAGAAAGTGTGCCTGCTCAAAAGCAAAACCGGTTTCTTCTAAAAATTCTCGTCTTATTGCAGCTTCCTGATTTCTATCTGTAGGGTCTATGCAACCACCTGGAATTTCTATGCACTCCACTCCTAATGCCTGACGATATTGACGAACCATTAATACTTTGTTTTCTTTTGTAAGGGCAAGGGCTGTTGTCCATTCAGGATATTCAATTACGTAGTATGGATCAATTATTTTTCCGTCAGGCCTTTGGCAACGGTCTTTACGGGCTTTTAACCATGTATCGTTAAAGAGATATTCGGAAGAGAGGGTTTTCCATTTCATGTTGTTGGTTTCACACAAAGAATGTTATTGTATTTGTTTGATTTTGTTTTCGCTTTTATTATGTGTCAGATTGTTTATTTCACACAAAGAGACAAAGAATACAAAGGGAAAAACGTATGTTATT
>JANPGE010000046.1:0-29986 GCA_031423805.1 Segetibacter sp.
AACATCACAAAGCAACAATAAGTCTGTAATAATAAAATGGGCTAATAAACCTTCTGGTAAAATATAGCTTAGCAGTTCCTTTTCCAATACTTTTTTATGCAAAAATAGGGTTACTCCCCACTAAATAAAACTGACCCATTAATTCTTTTATTAATTTCTACTTTAGAATATGATTGCTTTTATATTTTACTTAAAACGCTACTTTTGAACCATGAAGGTTGTAAGAAATATAGCAGGTGCATTATGGGCTTTATGGGGTTTGATAATTTTTACAACCACTCTTTTAATTATTATTATTCCTATTTGCCTTACCTATTTAATAAAAGATCCAAAAGGAATGATTGCTTTTCGTCAAATAACAAGGTTATGGATGAATGTATTTTTACCATTGATTGGTTGCCCACTTAGCATAAAGGGAAAAGAATATTTTGAAAAAGGTAAAAATTATGTTGTTGTGTGTAATCATAATTCTCTAATGGATGTGCCGGTAACAACTCCATTTGTACCCGGTGCCAATAAAACAATTGCAAAAAAATCATTTACCAAGGTACCTGTTTTTGGTTGGGTTTATAGAAAAGGCACCGTCTTAGTTGATCGAAATAGTGATGAAAGCAGAAGAAATAGTTTTGAAGAAATGAATAAAACATTGCAATTGGGTTTAAACATGGTTATTTATCCAGAAGGCACTCGAAATAGGACAGGGGATCCCCTAAAATCCTTTCATGATGGTGCATTCAGATTGGCAATAGCTGCAAAGAAAGAAATAATTCCTACTGTAATTTTTAATTCCGGAAAAATATTGCCACCACAAAAGAATTTTTATTTATGGCCATATAAGTTAGAAATGTACTTTCTGCCACCTGTATCTTCAGAGAATATCTCTAGTAAGGAATTGAAGGAAAAGGTTTTTAAATTAATGTGGGATTATTTGGAAGCACATAATAAATTACGATGAGCTGAAATTAGCTTATTAAGTATAATTTTTACTTCAAAATGTCTTTAGTTTAAAAGCTATCAGGATAGAACTAGCAGCAATTATAATAGATAGCAATGATAGAATTAATGCCATTCTATTTCCGGAAGTTTGAGAGGGAGATGGTGGTATAATATTTTTATTTTCATCAATAGTAGTAGGTGGAATTAATATTGCGATTGCTACTACAGTTTTTTCAGTATGTGATATAGAAATATCAAAATTGCTAAATTGTGGCTTACCATTTTCATCATGTTCTATAAATATTTTTGAAAAAGGAACAAATAATAAACTGTTATTTGCCTTCACAATTGCTTCCTTTGCTGCAAATAATCCAGCAAATGATGCATAAGGGTTTGATTGTAAAATACAATAGGAAATTTCTATTGCTGTGAAATTGTCAGTGTAAAATTCATTTGTTCTAAAATCCATTGCTTGCGGCATTTCACTAATTTCAACAATATCTATACCTACACCAGACATTATAGTTTTTGCCGGAATAGGCATTGCCACATTTTCTGAATGATTAAGGCTGCTATTGCTCAATTGATTCATTAGTGATGCAAAGTTTTCAATTTTGCTATAGTCCTTAATAGCGTACCCTCCCGAAGCCAGTTTAGCATACATTCTATGAAGATGTATTGAGCTTTTGAGTGTATTACGGTCTAAAGAAGTGTTGCCGCTAATTTCTTCAGGAGATATACCAATAAAAGGCGCAATAATTTGTTTTACTTCTGTTTCCATAAATTATTAATGTCCGTTCCAGCAAGAGGAGCAAATATATCCATCCCTGCCTTGTGAGGTTATACACGTTACAAATCCAATACCAGACAAATCTTCTTCTAAAGTTTTAAAGCATTTGTAGCAGCTAATATCTGGTCTGGTATTATTGATATCTTTTGAAGCATAAGATTCCAATCTTTGTTTAAGTTCTTTTAAAAAGGCCGAAGCTAATTTACCTTCTGTAACTCTGTGATCAAAAGTTAAACTTAGAACCTGATTTTTGGTTTTCCTATCTATTGACGAAATACCAAGAATAGCACTATTGTATTTATTTACAAGTGGTTTAAAGAAATTAATTCCTTCACCCGATAAATCTGTTATTGTAAATGTAATACCAGTCAAATCTTCTACTGACAATTTGTTTTCCAGATATTTTTCTGATAACGAAAATATTTGTTCTTCTAATTCTTGGAGGTTAATTTGGTCACTCGATTTTATTTTTACAACCTTTAACCCATTGTCAATATCTATAGCAAATCCTGCATTTATTTCATTGTAATAATACACTTTATTGTCATCAAAAAAACAATTAAGAACTTTATACTTTTGGAGAAGTTTGCTGCATTCATATATGATTACCGGTAACAATGAATTCTTTAAAAATTTCATTTGGGGGTTAATGAATCCAAAAATATTTGTGGTGTCAATATTTATATAAACTGTGCTAATCAATCCAGTTCCCTGTACTGCACTTAAGTATTCTATTTCTCTTTTTTTATTGCTGGTTAGATCTTGTGAATATACATTTTCAGGTAATTTTTCCTTTGTTTCATTTGTGATAGACTTTGTCAAAAGAGTTGATTTCTTTTCCTTTCTTTTTTTAAGGATTACCACTTCAACATCCTCTTTAGAAACCATATCCCAACCTTCAAATAACGAAGTATCTGCTTTTAGTTCGTCCATTAATTGTAAAGCTGATTCGGAAAATCGGGTACTACCACTAAATTGATTGGTTTCTATGTTGGAATTGTCTTTATTAAACCCATCTGATTTATGTTGTAATTTATCTACTAAGTCTGGATTTAAAATAATTGCAGTTTCATCTTTAGTGCTATAGATTGCCGCCACAACGGTGTTTACATCATAATCCTTATCCTTTTCAGACAAAATCTTTATATAACCCTCGGCTTCAGAATGTATTTCATAAGTAGTTTTTGATGTTTCAAATATCATTAGTAAATCGCCAACTTTTACCTTATTTCCATTAGTCACCAGTATATCAACAATAGTAAGTGAGGTGTCATTAACAGACAATAAAGGAACTTTTATTTCCTGAATAAGTGCCATTATGTAAAGCAGGTTTTAATATCTGAAATAATTCTTTCAACAGTGGGTAATACCATTGATTCCAATGATTTTACTGAAGGTATTGGAACGGGTAATGCACCAATTCGTTTAACTTTTATGGAGAATGATATTTGTTCCATCAAAGCTGCAAGCAATTCGCTTCCGTAAGAGGCATAACTACTGCTTTCTTCTATAATTAATAGTCGGTTAGTTTGCTCAACGCTATTTTTTAAAAGACGTAATACAGAGGTGTCAGAAATAATTGTTGGAACAATTAATTCAGGTTTTTGATCGCATTTAAAAAATATTTCTTCTAAGGCATTAGCTACTATATCTGCCATTCCACCATAACATACTATAGTTAAAGTTGGTGTAGATGTAGCAGGTTTTATATGAACAATAGGGTAGCGGTCGTCAGATTGTTTATAGCTAAAATATTTTGATTGGTGTTGTCCAATTTTCTTACCATAATCAACTTTGTTTTCAATCAAAACTACAGGGTGGGTTTCATCATAAACTGCATCAAAAACAATAGTAGGATCAATTAACGTATTGATAGCTACAGTGGTTACATTATCAATTCCAATCAAAAATTTATCAAGAGTTTGAGAATGTGTAGGTCCATAACCTCTTCTTCCCCCCATTGGGGTTCTTACCACAACAGGACAATTAATCTGTTTATTAAACATGTGGTGAAATTTAGAAGCATGATTAATTATCTGATCCAGGGCAAGTGTAATAAAATCACCAAACATAATTTCAGCAAATGGTTTAAATCCATTAAGCGCCAAACCATTTGATATGCCCATAATTGCTGCTTCAGATATGGGCGTAGAAAATACTCTTTCAGGTTTTAAAAAACTTAAATCTTTTGCTATTTTAAAAGCACCTCCGTATGGAGAAAGTACATCTTCCCCAATAAAAACAAGCTTGTCCTCTTTTTCAAATTTATGCTTAAAGAATTGATTGATTAATTCAACCTGCCTTTTATTTATTGGTAATATTTCTTTCCATTCAGTAGAATTAAATTCATTTGTATGTTTTGTATAATATTGTTCTATGGGTAGATCATTTTCATTCAAAATAGTCTCCACCATTCTGTTGATATTATCATCTACTTTAGTTAGAAACCTATTGTAATATTCAGGCTCCTCATTTGCAAACTTTATCAGGTAGTCAATAGCTTTATATTCATCTACCTCCATTGTAGACCTATCGTCATCTCCTTTTGAATGGGCATTTAGACGATAGGTATCGCATTTAAAAAATGCAGGTTTACATTCTGATCTTACATAATTGATAGCATCCTTTGCCTGCTGCATTAAGTCGGTAACATTCCAGGTATTTCCCTCAAAACTTTTAATGCCAAATGCTTCAGGCCTGGCTGTAATACTACCAGCCAGATTTACCGATTGGTGTGTGCTTTGGGCATAATAATTATTCTCGCAAACTATCAAAAGAGGTATTTCCCATTTAGAAAGAATATTCATGGTTTCATACAGTACACCTTCACCTAACGTACCGTCACCTATAAAAACAATGCCTATAGCATTATTTTTTTTCATTTTGTTTGCCAAAGCAAAGCCAGCTGCTACAGGTACAATACCACCCTGTATTCCATTGCTAAAAAAGTTACTTCTACACAAGTGTTGACTGCTTCCAATTCCACCACAAGTACCGGATGCTTTTCCAAGCAATTCGGCTAAAAGGCCTTTAACATCATCCGTAAAAGCAATATAATGTCCGTGACATCTATGATTTGAAAATATAAAATCTTTTTTTTCAAGCTGTCCTGCAAATGCAACTGCTGAAAACTCCTGTCCAACACAGGTATGTACAGTTCCATTAAGTTTTCCCATTGAAAACAAGTGCAAAAAAGTTTCCTCCACCCTTCTTATAGTAAGGGCTTGTTTAATAATTTTATGATTAATGTTGGATACGTGGGAAACCATTTACAGTATTATGTTATAATTGCGGAAAAAAATGATTAAATAATATTTCTTTTTAAAACAGCCAACGCAGGATTCCCTTTATAAATAACAAACGGCAATAAGTCTTTTTCAGCAACACCACCTACAGAAAGAATTGAGTGACTTTTACAAGTAACCCCCGGCGAAACAACTGCCTTTGCACAAATCCATACACCGTCCTCAATAGTAATTGGTAACGCATCATAATCAAATGAAGATTTCATCGCATTATGGCTTCCGGTCAGAAGCATTGCCCCCTGCGATATACAACAATGGTTTCCAATAATTGCAGGTTCCAGATTATCAATCCATACGTTTTCTCCTATCCAGCAAAAATCTCCAATAACTAACTTCCATGGAAACTTAATGTTTATGCAAGGTTTTAAAATTACACCTCTTCCAACTTTGGCACCGAACAATCTTAAGATAAATAACTTAATAGTTAAAGGAAAAGGAACTGGGTTTTTAAAAAAAATGATATTTGTGAAGTACCATGTAAATTGTTTTAATTTAGTTGCACCAATTTTTATGTTTGATTTATAAGTATCCAACCTAACTTCTCCCATTAGTACTTTATTTATCTTTAATCTTAATGTAAAAATGTTTTATTGAATATTACATAATTGAAGCTTATATACTATAATCAGACTATTATGCCATTATTAACTTTGCAAACTATGCAAACTATGCAAAAATAATAAAGCAAAACTTAATTATTAATATAGTTTTTCAATAGACAATAAATAAAAATATCATTTTATTCAAGGCATTGATTGTTTAATGCAATCATTTTGTATTTCTATTCTGTTGCAAATATTTGTTCGATTTTAAGTTATGCGAATTAAAATGGAATTGAATAAATTAAGAGAATCAACATTATTCTACAGTTAATAATTTCAGAGGTATCCATTAATGTATGATTTTTTTTCTTCAGGAAAAAAGTAAATATTGATGTAGCTATTTTAAGCATAATTATAAAAATTACCTAAAGGATTTCCCCATTCGATAAACATAAAGATTTCAATCATAAATTCTTTAAATATGTAAATACTTGAAATAAAAGGTTTATTTGAATTTATGATTATTTAAATATTGTATTTTTAATATTCTAAAAATTTAGAAATTTAAAGCGTTTTTAATTTCTTAAAAAAAAAGGGTAATATTTTTTTAAAATTGTTGGTTGGTATAGTGTAACCTCTTACCTTTGCGCTCCCAAATAAAAGATTTGTGATGTTTAATTGATACAAATTACTCACCTCACACATACAAAATACGGGATTGACTATGTCGCAACGAATCAGAATAAAACTACAATCTTACGATCACAATCTGGTAGATAAATCTGCCGAGAAAATTGTGAAAACCGTACGCAGTACTGGCGCTGTGGTAACAGGTCCAATACCTTTGCCTACGCACAAGAAAATATTTACCGTTTTGCGTTCACCGCACGTAAATAAAAAAGCTAGGGAACAATTTCAATTGTGTACACACAAAAGATTGTTAGATATTTATACTTCATCATCTCGTACTGTTGATGCCTTAAGTAAGCTTGACCTTCCATCTGGTGTTGAAGTTGAAATTAAAGCCTAACATATTTGTTAGGAAGATTTGAAAATGGATTTCAAATCCCAAAGTTCTTAAAATATTCATCTCTCAACCTTGAAATAGTTCTTGGGAAAAGAGCGCTGAAATAAAATTATCGGATTGATTAGACTAATTAAAGTTTAGTTGTTTATTCAATTCTAAAATATGAACAAGCCCTTCGAGGTTTGTTTACCAACGGTACTTCCACTTCCTTGCATTAAGGAAAACAACGGAAAAGGTCGCTGGCAAACGAAGGATCGATTCCGCCAACTTGGTGGAAGTCCTTATAACATCGGGGCACAAACATTTTAAAAAATGAAAGGTATTATTGGCAAAAAGATTGGCATGACCAGTATCTTTGGCACCGATGGAAAGCAGACAGCCTGTACCATTATTGAGGCTGGTCCCTGTGTTGTTACACAGGTTAAGACTACAGAAACCGATGGGTATTCTGCTGTGCAGATAGCTTATGGCGACAAAAAAGAAAAAAACTCCACTAAGGCCGAAATTAGTCACTTCGCTAAGGCCGGTACAACTTCTAAGAAGGTTGTAAAAGAATTCAGAAATTATTCATTAAATAAGGCTTTGGGTGAATCCATTACTGTTGACATATTCGCAGAAGGCGACAATGTAGAAGTAGTTGGAACAACCAAGGGTAAGGGATTTCAGGGTGTTGTAAAACGTCATGGTTTCCACGGTGTAGGTGAGGCTTCTCACGGACAGCATGATCGTCAAAGGGCTCCGGGTTCTATTGGCGGATCTTCTTATCCTTCAAGAGTATTTAAAGGTATGCGTATGGCAGGCCGAATGGGTACTGATAGGGTTAAAGTAAAAGGTTTGAAAATCATCAAAATTTTCCCGGATAAAAATTATTTATTAATTAGTGGTTCAGTTCCTGGCCACAACGGTTCCATCGTTTTAATACAGAAATAATATGCAAATAGACGTTTTAAATATACAAGGTCAATCAACCGGCAGGTCTGTAGAATTACCAGATGAAATATTTGGTGCAGAACCTAATGAGCATGTAGTTTATCTGGCTGTCAAGCAATATCTTGCTGCACAGCGTCAGGGAACCCACAAAGTTAAAACCCGTGCTGAAGTTCAGGGTGCCAGCCGCAAGTTGCACAAGCAAAAAGGTACAGGTGGTGCACGTAAAGGAAATATTAGAAACCCGCTATATAAAGGTGGTGGTACTATATTTGGCCCAAAACCTCACAGATATACGTTGAAGTTGAATCGTAAGGTAAAAGATCTTGCCAAGATTAGTGCACTATCTGCTAAGGCAAAGGACAGTTCTATAATAGTTGTAGAAGATGTAACTATGGATGCTCCTAAAACAAAACAATTTGCAGCTATTATGAATAGCTTAAAAGTGGGAGATAAGAAGACATTATTCATCATACCTGATTACAACGATAATCTTTATTTAAGTACT
Source organism: Segetibacter sp. (assembly GCA_031423805.1). Taxonomy (GTDB): domain Bacteria; phylum Bacteroidota; class Bacteroidia; order Chitinophagales; family Chitinophagaceae; genus Segetibacter. The sequence continues at coordinate 8,036 of JANPGE010000046.1, forward strand.
CGTAATATTCCAAATGCAGCTACTTCGCTGTTAAGTGATATTAATACTTATGATATTGTAAATGCAGATATGTTGGTTTTAACTGAAGGTGCTATAAAAATCTTTTCTGAAGAGGATGTAGCGTCAGAAGTAGAATAGTTGATAGGAATTAATAACAAATAAATTTGAAAATAGTGTTTTTATGATTGTGAGTTGATTTTCAAATTTCTGATTTTTCAAATTTTCAAACTGAATACAAATGAAACTCTCTGAAGTTTTAGTAAAACCCATCCTGACAGAAAAGGCAAATGCACAGCAAGAGAAATTGCGTCGCTATGCCTTTAGAGTTGACCGTAAGGCTAATAAGCTTGAAATTAAAAAAGCTATTGAAGAATTTTATGGTGTAAAAGTTAAGGATGTTAATACTGTAGTTGTTCCGGGTAAAAATAAAACAAGATATACAAAAGCTGGTTTTGTAAAAGGTCAAAAGCCTGCTTACAAAAAAGCTATGATAACTGTCGCTGAAGGTGAAACCATTGATCTTTACGGAACATTATAAGTTTTCACATCAGGTAGTATTAAGTATAAAGTATTAAATAAGAATGGTCGGCAAGACCGCAAATATTGCAAAGAAATATGGCACTTAGAAAATATAAACCAACCACAGCAGGCACCAGATGGAGAATCGGAAATGCCTACGCAGAAATAACTACTGATACTCCTGAAAAAAGTTTGCTTGAACCATTAGGAAGAACAGGTGGTCGTAACTTTCAGGGTAGAAGAGCAATGCGTTACATTGGTGGCGGACATAAAAAGGCTTATCGTATTATTGATTTTAAGAGAGATAAGAAAAATATACCTGCTAAAGTAGCAAGCATTGAGTATGATCCAAACCGTACTGCATTCATTGCATTGTTGAATTATGTAGATGGTGAAAAAAGGTACATCATTGCCCCGCAAGGTCTTCAGGTTGGAGCAATGGTTGTAAGTGGAGATAGTGTTGCTCCTGATTTGGGTAATGCATTAACTCTTAAAAGTATGCCTCTTGGTACTGTAGTTCACAATATTGAAATGCAGCCAGGCCAAGGTGGTAAATTAGTTAGAAGTGCCGGTGGTAGTGCTCAATTGAGTAATAAAGAAGAAAAATATGCTGTTCTTAAAATGCCAAGCGGTGAATTGAGAAAAGTATTGATCAATTGCTATGCAACTGTAGGTGTTGTAAGTAATAGCGACCATAGTTTGCAAAGCATGGGTAAAGCAGGTCGTAATGTTTGGAAAGGAATCAGACCACGTGTACGTGGTGTTGCAATGAATCCTGTTGATCACCCGATGGGTGGTGGTGAAGGTAGAGCATCTGGAGGTCAGCCTAGAAGCAGAACTGGTCAATATTCAAGAGGTCTTAAAACCAGGACTAAAGGAAAATCAAGCGATAAGATGATTATCCAAAGGAGAGATGGTAAAAAAATAGCGAAATAAAGAATTAATTTAAGTAATATAAATGATGTGTGGGGATAGAATAACTTAACACATTATAACATTATCAAATAAAAAACATGGGTCGTTCAATTAAAAAAGGTCCTTACGTAGCTGCCAAATTAGAAGGTAAAGTTCTGGCTATTAACGATGGTAAAGCAAAGAAATCAGTAATCAAAACCTGGTCTCGTCGCTCTACAATTACACCAGACTTTGTAGGTCATACATTTGCCGTTCATAATGGGAATAAATTTATTCCGGTTTATGTTACTGAATTTATGGTTGGTCATAAATTGGGTGAATTTTCCCCTACAAGGAATTTTAAAGGACATTCAAATAAAAAGCAATAGATAAGTTTAGATTTTCGTAATTTTTTACAAAAACACTAAACAAAAAATTAATCACAAATGGAAGCAGTAGCTAAATTAAGAAACTATCCAACCTCGCCACGCAAAATGCGGTTACTGGCTGATCTTATTCGTGGCATGGCTGTAGAAAATGCAATAGCTGTTTTAGAACATCATCCTAAGCATCCTTCTACTCCAATGGGCAAATTGCTTAAAAGTGCAATTAACAATTGGGAGCAAAAAAACGAAGGATCAAAGTCAGAGGATTCAAATTTGGTAGTTAAGACAATATTTGTAGATGGTGCCAAAACTTTACGTCGTATGAGACCTGCTCCACAAGGGCGTGGTTACAGAATACGTAAACGTAGCAATCACGTAACAATAATTGTAGATACAAAAACAAATGAGGTTTCTAAGAATGTTTATGGTTCTAGAACAAAAGAAACTTCAAATAAAAATTCGTAAAACTTATATATCCAAAATATGGGTCAGAAAACAAATCCTATTGGTGCAAGGTTAGGAATTATCCGCGGATGGGAAAGCAATTGGTACGGTAATCATAAAGATTATGCTAACAAGTTAATTGAAGATCATAAGATCAGAACTTATCTTAATGCCCGTATTAATAAAGGTGGTATAGCCAGAATTGTAATTGAGCGTACACTGGGAAAATTAATTATTACTATTCATACATCTAAGCCTGGTATTATTATCGGTAAAGGTGGTGGTGAAGTTGATCGTGTTAAGGAAGAGCTCAAGAAGTTAACAGGAAAAGAAGATGTACAAATCAATATTCTTGAAATACGTCGTCCTGAATTAGATGCTAACATTGTAGCAGATACAATTGCCCGTCAGATAGAAAACCGTATTAATTTTAAAAGAGCTATTAAAATGGCCATTGCTTCAGCGCTTCGTATGGGTGCAGAAGGAATTAAAGTTAAAGTTGGTGGACGTTTGGGTGGCGCTGAAATAGCCAGAAGTGAGGAAATCAAACAAGGTCGTGTTCCATTACATACTTTCCGTATGGATATTGACTACGCTAGTGTTTTTGCCCTTACAGTTTATGGAAAAATAGGTATCAAAGTGTGGATATGTAAAGGTGAAGTTTTAGGAAAAAGAGAATTGAATCCAAATTTCATTGGTGGTAAAGAACAAGGTGGTCCGGCAGGTGAAAGAAGAAGAGATGATAGAAATGATGACCGTGGATTTAGAGGTGGTGGCAGAGATAACCGCGGTGGTGGCGGTGGTGGAAGAGATAACCGTGGTGGTGGCGGAGGAGGAAGAAGATAATTCACTCCATCTAAATAACAAATTAATTAATATTTTTGAAATGTTTGAAATTTATAAATCAGGCATTTAACTAGAAACGAAATAAAAAATGTTACAGCCGAAAAGATCGAAGCACAGAAAAATGCAAAAAGGTCGCATGAAAGGCGATACTAAGCGTGGTGCAACACTAGCATTTGGTTCATTTGGTTTAAAATCATTAGACTCTGTTTGGCTTACAAATCGTCAAATTGAATCTGCACGTCAGGCCATGACCCGCTCTATGAAAAGAGAAGGAAATGTTTGGATAAGAATTTTTCCAGATAAGGTTATCACTCACAAGCCAGCTGAAGTTAGAATGGGTAAGGGTAAAGGTAATCCTGAATATTGGGCTGCAGTTGTACAACCAGGCAGGATAATTTTTGAAGCTGATGGTGTATCAGAAGAAGTTGCAAAAGCAGCATTTGCACTTGCAGCACAAAAATTACCTATTCAAACCAAGTTTGTAATACGCCGTGAGTTGATGGCGTAACAATTAAAGACCAAGTAGAATTTGAAAAAACTCTGATGTCAGATAATTTCAAAAGTTGAATTTTCAAATAACAGTATATGCCGAACAAAAAAGTAGAATTTAATACGAGCTTACGTGGTATGAATCATAAAGATTTAACTGCCCGGATTCAGGAAGAAGAACTTAGATTAAAAAAGTTGGAATTTGCTCATGCAATTTCACCTTTGGAAAATCCTATGACTATTCGTTCTGTAAGAAAGGATATTGCTCGTCTGAAAACTGAATTAAAGAAAAAAGCTATTGTAGCTTAACTATAAATAACATGATCATGTTGGAAAGAAATTTGCGTAAAATAAGAACAGGTGTTGTAAGCAGTAATAAAATGGATAAAACCGTTACAGTAGCTGTTGAAAGAAAAGTAAAACACCCGATTTACGGTAAGTTCGTAAAGAAGACTACTAAGTTCCATGCTCACGATGAAAAAAATGAATGTAGCATTGGAGATGTGGTAAAAATTATGGAAACCCGCCCTTTAAGTAAAACTAAAAGGTGGAGAATGGTGGAAATTGTTGAAAAAGTAAAATAATTAGAAAAGCAATATCAATAATCGATTTGTTTTCCAATTCAAAATTTCAATTAATAACTACTTAATACTAATATCAAAGTACTGAAAAGTACCTAAAAAGATAAATAATGATTCAGCAAGAAAGCAGATTGAACGTAGCTGATAACAGCGGAGCCAAAGAAGTATTATGCATTCGTGTATTAGGCAACTCTGGTCAGGATTATGCCAGAATTGGTGATAAAATTGTTGTTACCGTTAAAGATGCAATGCCTGCAGCAGGTGTTAAGAAAGGTACGGTTTCAAAAGCCGTAATAGTGAGAACAAAAAACAAATTACGTCGTAAAGACGGTTCATATATCAGGTTCGATGACAATGCAGTTGTATTGTTAAACAATTCTGATGAGCCTCGTGGCACACGTATCTTTGGACCAGTAGCAAGAGAGTTAAGAGATAAAGGCTATATGAAAATCATTTCATTAGCTCCGGAAGTATTATAAATCATTCATCTTTTTTAATAAAAGATGCAGTCAATAAAAGTTAGTTACATTAAATTTTAAAAAAGTGAGCAACAGATTTAAACCTAAATTCAACATCAGAAAAGGCGACCAGGTTGTGGTTATTGCCGGAGATGACAAGGATCTAAAAAAGCCCCGTCAGGTGCTTGAAGTCATCTTAGAAAAAGGGCGTGTTGTTGTTGAAGGTGTAAACATAATAACTAAGCATACAAAGCCAAGTGCTCAAAACACTAAAGGTGGTTTAGTGAAAAGAGAAGCATCTATTAATATAAGCAATGTAATGCTTTGGGATGTAAAATCCGGTTCGCCAACAAAAGTGAAACGTGATAGAAAAGATGGTAAACTTGTTCGTATAGCAAAAAAATCAGGGGAGGTAATTAAATAATGGCTACTACTACTTATAAACCAAGATTAGCAGATAAGTACAGCAAAGAAGTTGTACCTGTTCTAATGAAGAAATTCGGATATAAATCCGTAATGCAAGCTCCAAAACTTCAAAAAATCTGTCTTAACCGTGGAGTTAACGGGGCTGTAACAGATAAGAAGCTTGTAGACGTAGCAGTGGATGAACTGACTACAATTTCAGGTCAAAAAGCTGTTTCTACTCAATCTAAAAAGGATATATCCAATTTTAAATTGAGAAAGAATATGCCAATTGGTGCAAAGGTTACACTGCGTGGGGTTAAAATGTATGAATTCTTGGATAGACTAATATCCGTTTCTCTTCCACGTGTACGTGATTTCAAAGGAATTAACGACAAAGCTTTTGATGGCAGAGGCAATTATACATTAGGTGTAACTGAACAAATAATATTTTCGGAAATAGATATTGACAAGGTTAATAAAATTACGGGTCTTGATATTACTTTTGTTACCAGTGCAACTACAAATGAAGAGGCTTACGAGCTTTTAAAAGAAATGGGCATGCCTTTCAAAAACGTAAAAAAAGAAACAGTTTAAATTATAGAATAGTATTTTGAGGATATTTAAAATACAAAATTTTTAATAACTATTATGGCAAAAGAATCTGTAAAAGCCAGGCAAAGAAAAAGGGAAAAGATTGTAGCTAAGTTCGCCGACAAAAGAGCTGCTTTGAAAAAAGAAGGCAATTATGCAGGACTTGACCTACTTCCTAAAAACGCTTCACCTGTACGGTTAAAAAATCGTTGTCAGTTGACTGGTCGTCCACGTGGATATATTCGTTATTTTGGTTTATCCAGAAATATTTTCCGTGACATGGCATTAGAAGGAAAAATTCCTGGAGTTACCAAAGCGAGTTGGTAATTTTTTTAAATGAGCTAAACACCTCATTTATTCCAAATTTTAGAATTAATAATGATATCGGGGATATCGCATTGTAATCACTTTAATAATATCAATTTTTATAAACAATGGTAACTGATCCTATAGCAGATTATTTAACAAGGGTTCGTAATGCACAAATGGCTAATCACAGAATAGTTGAGATTCCTGCAAGCAATTTAAAAAAACGCATTACCGAAATTTTATACGACAAAGGCTACATCCTAAAGTATAAATTTGAAGAAGACAACAAGCAAGGTGTAATTAAAATTGCACTTAAATATGATGCCGCAACTAAAGTACCTGCTATTCGTAGTTTGGAGAGAGTTAGCCGCCCGGGTTTGCGTCAATATTCTAAACCTGCCGATTTCGAAAGAGTAAAAAATGGTTTGGGTATTGCAATAATTTCAACATCAAGAGGTGTTATGTCTGACAAAGAGGCCAAAGCACAAAATGTTGGTGGAGAAGTTCTTTGTTATATTTATTAATTTCTGTTCAGAATTATATAAGGTTGATGTGAGTTTAAGTTCTCTATACGGTAACTGAATCCTATCAACTAATGGTTTTTAAAATTTAAATTTATTTTATGTCTCGTATAGGTAAACAACCAGTTATTCTTACTTCAGGGGTTACATTAACCGTCGGAGGTGATAATGTGGTTACAGTAAAGGGTCCAAAAGGTACTTTGACCCAATCAATTGATAGGGATATCAAAGTGGAAGTAAATGGTACTGATGTAAATGTTACACGCCCAACTGATCAGATCCGTCACCGTGCATTACATGGTCTTTACAGATCTTTAATCAGTAATATGGTCAAAGGTGTTTCTGAAGGATTCGCTAAACAACTTGAATTAGTAGGTGTTGGTTACAAAGCAACAAATACGGGTAATTTATTAGATTTATCTTTAGGATATTCTCATAATATTATCTTTGATGTTCCTAAAGAAATTAAAGTTGCTACTTTAACTGAAAAAGGTCAAAATCCTAAAATAATGTTAGAAGGTAGTGATAACCAACTATTAGGTGCCGTAGCTGCTAAAATACGTAGCCTTCGTAAGCCTGAACCATACAAAGGTAAAGGTGTTAGATATTCTAATGAATTTATACGTAGAAAAGCTGGTAAAGCAGCAGGTAAGTAGTAGTTATTGTATAACGTATACTTACTAACAAATAATTGATAACTTTTATCCCGGCAGAATCGGGAACCAAATAAAAATAAAATGGACAAGTTAATAAAAAGGCAGAAAATCAGGTATCGTATCAGAAGTAAAGTTTCTGGAACTGCTACAAAGCCACGTCTGGCTGTTTTTAGAAGTAATGCAGAAATTTATGTTCAAATGATTGATGACGCTACAGGTACAACTCTGGCAGCTGCTTCATCAAGGGATAAAGATATTGCTGCTCAAAAAGTAAACAAAGTTGAAAAAAGTAAACTTGTTGGTGCTGCAATAGCTACTAAAGCTCATTCTGTAGGTATATCAACATGTGTTTTTGATAGAGGCGGAAATTTATACCATGGAAGAGTGAAAGCTGTTGCTGATGGTGCAAGAGAGGGTGGTTTACAATTCTAAATAATCGTTTTTAAAATTTTGATTTATATAAAATGTCAAATGCAATTTTAAATAAAGTAAAGGGTGGAGATCTTGAATTAAAAGAGAAAGTAGTTTCTATTAACCGTGTTGTGAAAACAACTAAAGGCGGTAGAACTTTCAGTTTTTCTGCCCTGGTTGTTGTTGGTAACGGCAATGGTGTAGTAGGACATGGTTTAGGTAAAGCTAAAGAAGTTCAGGAAGCCATTACTAAGGGTATTGAAGATGCTAAAAAGAACCTTATTAAAGTTCCGGTTATGCATGGTACAATACCTCATGACCAACTTGCAAAGGAAGGTGCTGCAAAAGTTTTAATTAAGCCGGCTGCACATGGTACTGGTGTATTGGCCGGAGGAAGTATGAGAGCTGTATTAGAAAGTGCAGGTTTAACTGATGTATTAGCAAAGAGCCTTGGCTCTGCAAATCCGCATAATGTAGTTAAAGCTACTTTCAAAGCTTTAGCCATGCTAAGAGAGCCTATCACTATTGCAAAAACAAGAACAATAAGTCTTAAAAAAGTATTTTCTGCATAAATGCTTTGCTTCCTTAACTAACCCGGTTAAGTATGCTACAAGAATGTAGATTTTATACAGAATTCTTACTATCATTATTATGAAAAAGATAAAAATAACACTGGTAAAAAGTGTAATTGACAGACCGGAAACTGCAAAAAGAACAGTTGCAGCATTGGGTTTGAAAAAGATGAATGCAAATGTAGAAGTTGAAGCTACACCTCAGATACTCGGAATGGTTAGAAGAGTAAACCATTTATTAAAAGTAGAAGAAGTTGCAGGTTAGGATGAGGCCTAAAATATAAGCATCTATAACCTCATAAAAAATTATTAAGCGAGGGGAAATCACCCCGTAAGTATAAATTAAAAATAAAATGAAATTACATACTCTAAGGCCTGCAAAAGGGGCTGTGCACAAAGAAAAAAGAATAGGTCGTGGTGAAGCATCAGGTAAAGGTGGTACATCAACTAAAGGAAATAAAGGTGGTCAAAGCCGTGCTGGTTATAAAACAAAAATAGGTTTTGAAGGTGGCCAAATGCCAATTCAAAGACGTATTCCAAAGCGTGGTTTTAAAAATCCGCATCGTGTTGAATATAAAGTATTGAATCTTGGTCAAATTGAAGGTTTAATAGAAAAATATGGCTTTACCGAAATTAATCCTGAAAATTTATATATCAATGGTTTAATAGGTCAAACAGATGTTATAAAAGTATTAGGTAACGGTGAAATTAAAACAGCAGTAACCTTTAAAGTTAATGCGATAAGTGATAAAGCCAAAGTAGCTATTGAGGCTGCTGGTGGCAGCGTTGAAATTGTTCGCTAATTTTAACGATATTTGCCTGACGCATCATTAGATGCGTCTTTTTGGCTTTTAGAGAAATAATACTTACAACTTAATTTAGAAAGTGAAAAAATTTATTCAAACCCTCAAGAATATCTGGTCGATAGATGAACTGCGTAGTAAAATTCTTATAACGCTTGCGCTTGTATTTACCTATCGTTTGGGCACCCATATTGTATTACCTGGCCTAAATCCAAATTTATTAGCAAGTGCACAAGCCAATGCATCTAAAAATGGTTTATTGGGACTTTTCGACACTTTCGCGGGTGGAGCATTTTCTCAAGCATCTATTCTGGCATTAGGAATAATGCCCTACATTTCTGCATCTATCTTCATGCAATTGATGACCATATTAGTTCCTCAAATGCAAAAAGTGCAAAAAGAAGGAGATAGTGGCCGTAAAAAAATTAATCAATGGACTCGTTATCTTACAGTTATTGTTACAGCATTCCAAGCTAGTGCATATGTTGCTTATTTAAACGGCCCTGGTTATGTCGAGGCTATTATACCGGCTTATAAAGATTTCTTTACTGTTTCTACTATCATTACATTAACTGCGGGTACTTTGTTTGTTATGTGGTTAGGTGAAAAAATTCAGGATAAAGGATTAGGTAACGGTACATCCATCATTATCATGGTTGGTATCCTTGCACGTTTTCCACAGGCACTTATTCAGGAATTTGGTGCTAAACAAGCACGTGGAGGTGGTGGATTGTTAATTTTTCTTGTTGAGATTGCAATATTTATAGCAATTATCATGGGAATTATTATTTTGGTTCAGGGAGTAAGAAAGATACCAGTAAGTTATGCAAAGCAAATTGTAGGTAACAGGCAATTGGGAGGCGCAAGACAATTCTTACCTATTAAAGTTAATATGGCTGGTGTAATGCCAATCATTTTTGCACAGGCTATTATGTTTTTACCTACATTATTTTCATTTACTGAAAGTGGAAAAGGTATAGCAAAGGTTTTTGGTGATCATAGTAACTTCTGGTATATGGTAGTATATTCTGTAATGGTAATTGCATTTACATTCTTGTACACAGCCTTAATTTTCAATCCAAAACAAATGGGTGAAGATTTAAAGAGAAATAATGGTTTTATTCCGGGTGTGAAGCCGGGTGAGCCAACTTCTGATTATATTGGTGCTATCATGGATAAAATTACCTTACCAGGAGCAGTATTTTTAGCATTGGTTGGTATTTTACCAGGCTTTGCTCAAAGACTCGGTGTTACGTCACAATTTTCATCTTTCTTTGGAGGTACTTCATTGCTAATTATGGTTGGAGTTATTTTAGACACACTTCAGCAAATAGAAACCCATTTGATGATGAGGCAGTATGATGGATTGATGGATAGTGGAAGAATTCAGGGAAGGCAACAGATGACTACAGCATCTGTCTAAAGAATTTACTTATAATATGTTTTAATATGATAAACCTGCTAATTTATTGGCAGGTTTATTTTTAATATGTCGAGACCACGAAATATGATATTTTATAAAACAGAAGCAGAGATTGCTATTATGCGGGAAAGTTGCTTACTTGTTGGTAAAGTGATTGCTGAAGTAGCTAAATTTTTAAAGCCAGGGGTTACTACTATGCAGGCAAATAATATTGCCGATCAATATATTCGTGATAATAAAGCGGTTCCTAATTTTTATAAATACAAGGGTTATCCATATACTGCATGTATTTCTGTAAATGATGCTGTAGTTCACGGTTTCCCTACTAATAATGTTTTAAAAGAAGGAGATATAGTATCAGTAGACCTCGGTGTATTTATGAATGGATTTCATGGTGATAGCGCTTATACTTTTGCCATTGGTGACCCGGGGCAAGATGTTGCTAAACTTATGAAAATTACAAAAGAGTCTTTGTATAAGGGAATAGAAAAGGCACATCACGGAAACAGAATTGGGGACATAGCATATGCAATTCAGGAATATACAGAACGGAATGGGTACGGTGTTGTAAGAGAGTTGGTTGGTCATGGTTTGGGAAGAAGCCTTCATGAAGATCCTCAGGTACCAAACTTTGGTAAACGAGGCAATGGGCCTAAACTAAAAGAAGGAATGGTATTAGCCATTGAACCTATGATTAACCTCGGGGTTAAAGAAGTATTCTATGATGAGGATGGTTGGACAGTAAGGACTAAGGATGGTAAACCATCAGCCCATTATGAACATAATGTATGTATAAGAAGAGGGAAGGCTGATATATTATCTTCGTTTCTAGAAATTGAAGAGGCCGAAAAAAAGAATATTGAATTATTTTCCAATTATTATTAATAAATATCTTCTCTGTAATTTCCCAATTATCCTTAATTGATAATTTTTTTTATATAGTTTTATTAGTAAGAAAAATTCATAGTATTTACCACCATTCAAATGCAGAAGACAAGAATAATTGGATTAACTAAAAACATAGCGCTTGTGGCTCATGACCACAAAAAGAAGGATTTAGTAGAATGGGCTATTTATAATAAACGAATTCTGATAAATCATAACCTTGTTGCAACTGGAACAACGGGCAATATGTTAGAGGGGGCCTTAGATATTCCAATAAAGAAAGTATTAAGTGGCCCTTTGGGTGGCGACCAACAACTTGGAGCAATGATTGCGGAAGGATTGCTCGATATTATTATTTTCTTTTGGGATCCACTGGAAACCCAGGCACATGACAGCGACGTTAAAGCACTTTTACGGGTTGCTACAGCCTGGAATATTTTAATAGCATGTGATCGTTCTACTGCTGATTTTATTCTCACATCTCCACTTATGGACATTGATTACCCAATTCAAATACCTGATTATTCTGATTACCTACATAGAAAAGTAGAAGATTAATAGGATTTTTCAGTATTTAATGTTTTGTTCTATTGACTTATTAATACAAAAGTCAGTTATGAAACTGTGAAAACCATATTTAATGTACCGCATTTATGTTTATTGAACAGTTTGTGCAATACTTTTGATAATAAACAATATTGATGATGAAATTTACCTTTAGAATTATTTTGCTATTTGCCTTTGTTCAATTTAAATATTCAGAAGTTAATGCCTGGGGAATGCAAGGGCACAGAATTGTAGGTGAAATTGCAAGTTCGTATCTTACTGCCAAGGCAAAAAAAGAAATTCAGTTAATTCTAGGTAATGAAAGTATTGCTATGGCAAGTAATTGGCCAGATTTTATAAAATCTGATACTGCTTACAAGAGTTATAATGTTTGGCACTATGTTGATATTAGTCCTAATCTGGCATTTTCACCCCTACAGGATTCATTAAAGGCTGATACATTACCCAACGCTTATAACAAGATTAATTTCCTGGTTAATCAACTACGCAACAAAAAATTGGGTCAAAAAGAAAAATTGATGTATTTAAGATTTTTAATTCATTTGGTTGGAGATGTACATCAGCCACTCCATGTAAGCCGCAAAGGAGATAGGGGTGGAAACGATTTAAAAGTTACATGGTTTGGTGAGCCAAGTAATATGCACAAAATTTGGGACGAAGAGTTAATTGACCATCAAAAATTGAGTTATACTGAATATGTGAGAACAATCAACTTTGTAACAAATAACCAAAAAGTTGATTGGCAAAAAGATGCTATTGATAAATGGTTTTTTGAATCTTATCAATTAAGTGAACAAATTCACCTTGATATAAAACCTAATGATAAACTAGGATATAACTACAATTATAAAGTTCTTGAAACATTGAATTTACAGTTGCTAAAAGGTGGAGTTAGACTTGCAGGGATATTGAATGATATTTTTAATTTTTGATAGTTAAACAAAAAAAGCACTGTATATACAGTGCTTTTTTATAATAATTAATTAAAATTATGCTGCGGGTGCTTCATTTTTCCTTAACTTATTCATGGCTTTTACTAACATAAATATTATCATAGCAATAATAAAAAAGTCAATAACTACCGTTATGAAATTTCCCCATGCTAAAACATTTGCACCTGATTTACGGGCATCTTCCAATGACATACCTTCTACAAACTTATCACTACTTCCTAAGACCATGTAAGAATTTGTAAATCCTTTTGGACCGACAATAATACCTGCAATAGGCATAATTACATCTGTAACTAATGAATCCACAATTTTACCAAAGGCAGCACCAATAATTACACCTATGGCTAAATCCATTACATTGCCTTTAATGGCAAATTCTTTAAATTCTGATGAAAAACTCATAATTTAGATTTTAAGGGTTTTGTTATACAAATTAATAAAAATAATACAAAGGCAAAACTAATGAATTATTTATTCAAAATTTATTACAGTGTATAATTTCATTACAGATTGTGAATAAAATTAATAAAATTACAATAAATGATAATTTATAAATTAGTTAACAACAGTAGTAAAATGCAAATTATAAATAGTAAAATATTCTATTTAATTACTAGTCGAAAATTTCGACTTTTTGTTGGGCTTTTATTTGCATTTGCTATATTTTTTTTCAACAGAAATTCGCATTCTTTCATTTTATTGCTAATGGTTACCTGGTTAACGTTTGTTATTTCCTATTTAATGCTTTCATGGACGGTAATATTATTTTACCATCCGATTGAAGTAAAAAACAGAGCAAATGAAGAGGATAGTACAGGTTATTATATATTTATAATTATACTATTCGCTGCTATGTCTAGTCTTGCAGGCATTTTTATATTATTAAAAGGGAAACCAGATAGTAAAATAGATCCATTCCATTATCAACTCATTATTGCCTTAGCTTCCGTATTTTGCTCATGGGTTTTAGTTCATACATTGTTTACTCTACGATATGCTCATCTATATTATTCCAAATCAAAGTTTAAAAAATCAACAATAATTGGAACCGGCCTCAACTTTCCAGGAGAAAACGAACCTGATTATTTAGATTTTGCTTATTTCTCCTTTATCCTAGGAATGACTTTTCAGGTTTCTGATATTTCAATTACTAGTAGGAAAATCAGGCATTTAGCATTATTACATGGTTGTTTATCATTCCTATACAACACAATAATTTTAGCACTTAGCATCAATATTATATCGGGGATTTTGTCAAATAAATAAAAGAAAATTATTTTAAAATCCTATACTCAATTATTATTAAAAAATCAATAATATTGCTCAAATTAAGGTTCACGATATTTCGAATCAATATTTTCCAAGCTTATGAATGAAGATATAATATTTAATATTGTATGGTATAATTTTATTATAATATTTATAATTTTTTTTATTAAAGTTGTTCATTTTATTATGATAAAAAGTAAGAAAAAGACCTTTAATAGATTTTTGTTTTACAGTGAATCCAGTATAAATGGTACAAAAGATTATAAAAAGAAAAAGCAAAAAAAAATACAAAATATTTTGAGTGTAATTATTCTTGTTTTACTTCTCTCGCAAATTTTAATATTTCTTAGCGGGGCGATGTTTAAAAGAAAGATAGAGGATTAAATTATTATATTATATAGCATTTAAATAAAATATTATTATGCAATTATTTCGAATATTTGTGATGAAGTATCATCCAACTTGCAACCTGATAATATGCAATAGCTTTTTTCATAAACGTTTCATCAACATTTATCTCTTTGGCGGTTCCTGTTGAAAAGTTAGGCTTAAACTGCCTGATCTTCTTTACAGGACTTTGAATCAATAGATTTCCGTTTTCTAAAAACCCTAAACCTTGATAAGTGCTTATAAATGCCCTTTCTTTTCCTTGGGGAAGATTGAAAATATCCTGTCCTAAAAATTTTGATTTATAATTCAGATGCAGCATTCCAAGCACTGTAGGGGCAATGTCTATTTGCGCTATCATTCTATCAACTATCTGCGGTGTTTTGATTATTCCCGGTGCAAAAATCAGCATTGGTATATGATATCCTGTGACAGGAAGTTCTACAATTCCTGCACTGCCGGCGCAATGGTCTGCAACAATAATAAATATAGTACTGTCATACCATGGCTTAGAAGATGACTCTTTTAAAAAACGATTAATAGCATAATCAGTATATTTTACCCCACCTTCTCGGCTTTGGGTTGCAGGATCAATATCTATTCTGCCGGCAGGGTATGTAAACGGCCGGTGGTTAGACACAGTCATAATCTGGGAGAAAAATGGTTTCCCTTTAGCGAAATTATTATCTAAAGTTCTCCCGGCAAGAGAGAAAAGATCTTCGTCTGCTACTCCCCAGATATTTTGATAATGAATTTCATCTTCCTTAAGTGCGTCACGGTCTATAACCTCATAATCATTTTTGCCAAAGAAATTTTTCATATTGTCAAAGTAGCTATAGCCACCATAAATATATTGGGTAATGTATCCTTTTGATTTAAAAACACTCCCCAAAGAAAACAGGTTTGCATTGTCAGGACGCTTAACAATACTTTGCCCAGGAGAGGGGGGAAGGCCAAGCGATAATGCCTCTAATCCTCTTACTGTACGAGTTCCTGATGCATAAAGGTTTCTGAAGAAAATACTATGTCCTGCAAGTGAATCAAGGTAAGGGGTAATGTTTTGTGTATTACCAAATGCTTTCATAAAGTCTGCGCTATAGCTTTCTACACTTATGAGTACAACATTGTACCTTTTTTCCGGGGCATCATAGGTTATTTGTCTTTCCAGATTGTATAAATCATCATGGGTATAGTGACTATTGGGGGCTATGAGATCTTGCCTTACAATTGAGAAAGCCTCACTGTCAGGTAAGGTTTTATAAAACTTATAAAAGTCTAGCTCATTATGCCAAAAAGCATTTCCAAACTGATAAATGCCATTGCCTGCCAGCTCATTGGCATATTCATTTTTGCTAAACTTTCTCCAGTTTTCATTTACCAAAAAATGGCTGATAAGGCATACAGCCAGTATCGCAATTGATATAATCGTTCGGGCTTTAAAAGTTGATGTGGCATAAACTGAGTTTCTTAATTTTTTTCTTATAATAAAAAAGATAATTGTAGTTATTATGGCGATAATAAAAATAATAGCAGGTATAGGATATGATTCACGAATGTTGCCCAACACTTCGTTGGTGTACACCAAATAATCTACAGCAATAAAATTGTAACGAACGGAAAATTCATCCCAAAAAAACCATTCGCTTATAGCATTAAATAATAAAAGAAATATAATGAGAAAGAAATCAAAATACAATACTCCTGTGCGCCATTTTTTTCTAAATTCTGAATTTGTAAATAAAAGGGAAATGAAAATAATAAACCTTAGTACAAGGTAAGCTCCAACACCTTTTTTTAAATCAGCATTGAAATCAGCAGGAACAAGGGTTGTAAAAAAGAATAGGATTAAAATAACTACAAAAAGGCCGGTTGCAATCCATTTCCACCCTGTTGAATAGATGGTATCATTAGTGAACCAAAGTTGCAAAACAACCGGAATTATTAGGTAAGTACTCATAGCCAAATCAAACAATATACCAATACAGAATGAGCCTGCTATATTTACAAGACTGTATTCAAAACCATGGCCGGTTTTTATGAGAAGTGCCAAGCGGGTTATAAAGGAAATTGTAATAACAATGGAAATTGCTAATAAAACTGGCGAAAAGCGGCTGGAATAAATGGATGAAGATTTTTGTTCACTAAAATTCATTTTAGAGTATGTTGATATTTTTAACTAACTAATGGTTCCGATATAAATGGTAAAATTAGATTTTTGTAGGGTTACATTGTCAATTGGTTTACTTCAAATTTCAAATTTTCTATTAAACCTTAATACGCTTGTATAGTCCTAGCACTATTATCTGCAAAACCTTTATTATGAAAAAGTTAGAAAGTAAAATATTGTCAATTTCTACGGTTTGTATTTGTATTTTACTTTTTTCATTTCAGGTAAATACTGATAAACATTCTGGTAAGCTTCCCTGGAAGTCTGCGAGTCTTACCGAACGGCAGGCCGCCGCACATTTACTATCCAGATTTACATTTGGAGCTAAACCGGGTGATGTTGATAAAGTAGTAGCTATAGGCCTTGAAAATTGGTTCCAAACCCAGCTTAATGCATCTTTGCCAGATGATGATTTGAATAAGAGGCTGCAATCTTATGATGCACTTAACCTGACAAATAAAGAAGTTGCAGCACAATATCCACGGCAACCTCAGATACTTAAAATGGCAGAAGAGGAGGGTTATATAAGCAAAGACACATTAAACAAAGAAGATAAAGAACAGTATAAGGATCTGATAAAGGCTTATATGGTTAAAAAAGGGTTAAGACCATTGCGGGAACTACAAAGACAATTTGTAAATCAAAAAATATTAAGGGCAGCTTATTCTAACAATCAATTGTGTGAGGTAATGACAGATTTTTGGTTCAATCATTTTAATGTTTCTGTTACAAAAAATGATTGTGCTCAATTTATTCCAGCTTACGAGCGGGATATAATTCGCCCAAATGTTTTTGGAAAATTTGAGAACATATTAGTTGCCACAGCCAAATCAACAGCTATGTTGTTTTTCCTTGACAACTTTAGCAGTAGCGGCAACAATTCTGAATTTGACAATCCTGACAGGGATAAGTTCAAGCAGAAACTGGAAGAGCGAATGATGGAGGGAGATACAGTCGCATCAAATCGTCTGGAGAAATTGAAACAAAGAAGAAAGGGTGGTGGGTTAAATGAAAACTATGCACGTGAGGTAATGGAACTGCATACACTTGGTGTTGACGGTGGATATTCGCAACAAGATGTTACAAATGCTGCAAAAGTACTTACAGGTTGGACTATATATCCCTTTGTTGATTATGGGCCAACAAGGCAGTTACGAAAAGTGATAGAAAGAATAGGAGAGGATAAACTTAAAGAAAAAGGTTTTGTACATGAAGGTGATTTTTTGTTTGCCGCTAACCGGCATGATAATAGCGAAAAGATTGTTCTTGGCAAATCATTCCATGCTCAAAATGGATATGAGGAAGGGGTGGATCTTTTAAAAATGTTGGCGCATCATGCTTCTACTGCCAAATTCATTTCTCACAAACTAGCAGTTCGCTTTGTAAGTGACAATCCTCCTCAATCACTTATAGATAAAATGGCAAAGACTTTTCTTGATAAGGAAGGCGATATAAAGGAAGTGCTTATAACAATGGTTTATTCTCCTGAATTTTGGAGCAAAGATGCTATAAGACAGAAAACTAAGTCACCTTTTGAATTAGCTTTAAGTGCTGTACGTAGTTTAAATGCCGATTTAGAAAAACCATTTGCATTATACAATTCTATAAGTAAAATGGGACAGAAACTATATGCTTATCAGGCTCCCACCGGTTTTCCTGACAAAGGTCAATATTGGATCAACACAGGTGCTTTACTCAACCGTATGAACTTTGGCCTTGCTATAGCAGCAAAGCGTACAGGAGGTATGCAAATCGATTTGCTGGCATTAAACAATGGACACGAGCCAGAAAGTGCAGAAGCTGCATTGAGTATTTACAGTAAATTATTATTACCTGAACGTGACCTTAGCAAAACAGTTAAAAGGCTAACTCCTTTGCTAAATGATCCGGATTTAGAAAGTAAAGTAAACAAAGCAGCCGTCAAAACCGACATGATGGAATCTTCGGGAAATACTGCAATGCAAAAAACGGATTTTGAAATGGATGGAGATGAAAATCTGGAGTCGAAGAAAAAAAACTCAAATGTTGGAGTAGTGGGTAATGCAGGAATGAAAGATAGAAATATGCTTGCACAGGTGGTTGGTATTATCATTGGTTCCCCGGAGTTTCAAAGAAGATAAATTATCAGTAATCCAAAAAAGCTAACAAACCTTTTAACCAATTAACGAATAAACCAATAAACCCCATCCCCATGCAAAGAAGAGCGTTTCTAAAGTCAGGAGGTCTTGCCATGTTTGGTATTGGTATTGGAGGTGTTCCGGCATTTGTAGTCCGTGCTGCAGAAACACAAAAGATATTAAGTCCTTACAAAAAAAATAAAATTCTCGTCTGTATTTTTCAACGAGGTGCTATGGATGGATTGATGGCAGTAACTCCGTTTACAGATAGTTATTTGAAAGCTGCAAGACCCACTTTGTTTATGACTGCAGCAAATTCTCAAAAGACACCATTAATAGATTTAGATGGCCGTTTTGGTCTCCATCCGGGTATGAAAGCTTTTGAACCTTTTTTTAAAGAAAAGCGATTGGCAATTGTACATGGCATCGGTTCCCCAAACAATACCCGTTCTCACTTTGATGCACAGGATTATATGGAATCAGGAACACCATTTAATAAAGGCACAGACAGTGGATGGCTCAATAGGGCTGTGGGTTTGCTTGGTCATGATGCATCTCCTTTTAGAGCAGTAAGTCTTACTTCATCAATGCCTAGATCCTTTTATGGAGAAAATCCTACCGTATCTATAAGTAACCTGCAAGATTTTGGTTTGCAAATGAAAGGTGGCGCAAACATAAACATGGCTGCAAAAAGTTTTGAAGAGTTATATGATAAAACTACATCCGGACTTTTAAAAGAAACAGGTAAAGAAAGTTTTGATGCTGTCAAAATTTTAAAAGGAGCTAATGTAAAAAACTATCAGCCTTTGGCAAATGCCAATTATCCAAAAACACCTTTGGGAAACTCATTAATACAGATAGCCCAATTGATAAAAATGGATGTAGGACTTGAAATTGCATTTGCTGAATCAACAGGTTGGGATACTCATTTTAATCAAGGAACAGAAAATGGAGTTTTTGCAAGAAACGTTGCAGATCTTAGTAATAGCATTACTGCCTTTTGGAATGATTTAGGCGCAATGCAAGATGATGTAACTATTATGAGTATGACAGAATTTGGACGTACTGTAAAACAAAATGGAACGGGTGGTACCGACCATGGTAGAGCAAGTTGCAACTTCATTCTTGGAAATGATGTAAATGGAGGATTGGTTCATGGAAGTGTTGCCCCGCTTGCTAAAGAAAATCTGGAAGATGGGAGGGACTTAGCTGTTACAACTGACTTTCGAAGTGTTTTTAGTGAAGTGGCTGATAAGCATTTGAAAATAAATAATGACAAAGTGCTTTTCCCCGAATGGGCAGGCAAACAAATTGGTGTAATGAAGACTTCGATTTAAGTATATTAAATGATGTTGTCTTTTTGTAACTCAAATTTTCAATAGCCTTCTTTTGTTTTACACTTTGTGAAAATTATGAGTACATCAGCAAACAAAGCTAATTTTGATTTTCTTAAATTGTTTGCACATGCCACATGAGGCTATTTCGGTTTTTGATATGTTTAAAATAGGTGTAGGTCCGAGCAGTTCCCATACACTAGGTCCATGGAAGGCAGCATTACGATGTCTTGAAACCCTTCGTTCCCAAAGTCAAATTGATCAGGTTGAAGATATAACTGTGTTGCTTTATGGTTCACTTGCCAAGACAGGAAAAGGACATGGAACTGATATAGCCGTTATTCTTGGTCTTTGCGGTGAAGACCCTGTAACCATAGATGTAAATACAATAGATCCAAAGATTGAAAACATTTCCCAAAAATTTATTTTAAATATCGGGGGCGAAAAATTAATTCATTTTGATCCTGTAGAAAATGTACAATTCCTTTTTAAGGAGTCATTACCTTATCATCCCAATGCACTAACATTTTTAGTCAGCCTTTCAGGCGATAGAAGTTTTAGTGAAACGTATTATTCTATAGGTGGAGGTTTTGTTGTAAAAGAAGGAGAGACACTTAATCATGCACAATCAGTTGATTTGGCTTTCCCAATTAATACTGCAGATGAATTGCTCCATTGGTGTATGAAAACCGGCCTCGCCATTAGTGAGGTAGTTATGGAAAATGAAAACAGTTGGCGTAGTGAGACAGAAATGCGAAGTGGAGTGCTAAACATTTGGCAAACCATGAAAGACTGTATGTATCGTGGTTGCCATACTACAGGCATTTTGCCGGGGGGGCTTTTGGTAAAACGTAGGGCTTTCGATTTAAACAAAAGGCTAACAACAGGAAATTCTTATCACGATTATGATACATGGTTGCAAGCTATCAAAAAAGGAGGCTCAAGTTTTCAATATACTTTAGATTGGGTAAGTTGTTTTGCACTTGCAGTCAATGAAGAAAATGCTGCATTCGGCAGAGTGGTTACTGCACCAACGAACGGTGCTGCAGGGGTTATTCCGGCAGTATTGCAATATTATCTGGCATTTTGTACCAACATTGAAAATGACCCCGAAGAAAAAATATTACGCTACTTACTTACCGCAGCAGAAGTAGGTAGTATATTTAAAAAAGGGGCAACTATTTCTGCCGCAATGGGAGGGTGTCAGGCAGAGATTGGGGTATCAAGTGCAATGGCTGCTGCAGGACTTACAGAAATTATGGGCGGTTCTCAAAGACAGGTTTTAATGGCAGCAGAAATCGCTATGGAGCACCACCTTGGTATGACCTGCGACCCCATAGGAGGCCTTGTGCAGGTGCCTTGTATTGAGCGTAATACCATGGGCGCTATCAAGGCTATAACAGCTTCTCAACTGGCTTTGCAGAGCAGTCCTGATTATGCCAAAGTTTCATTAGACAAAGTGATTGCAACCATGTGGAATACTGCTTTGGACATGAATAGCAAATACAAAGAAACTGCTGATGGTGGGCTTGCCATTCAGTTGCCAATAAGTTTGAGTGAGTGCTAATGCAAGGCAATTAGATATTGATTAGGATTGTACAAACGGCAACAAACCTTCTGCTATAATTCTGTCATTACTTAACCTCGGTACTTTATTTTGGCCACCAAGTTTTCCAATACTTTTCATATAGTCTATGAAGCTGTTTTTCTTCATAGGGTTTATGAGAAGTGTTTCAAGTATATTGCCTGCAATCAGGTCGTCATAATAAACATTTTTGCTTCGCAAATTGTCATCTACTTTTTTTGAAAACGCAATTAGGTTTGCAGGTTGATTTTCAAATTCTACAAACCATTCATGGAAGCTTTTACCATGTGCTTTACTTATAAGTGGTGCAACTGTAAATTCAATAATTTTCACACCTTCTTCATTTGCTGCTTTTAGCAAGGCATATTCTACTTCTTCG
>JANPGE010000047.1:0-26255 GCA_031423805.1 Segetibacter sp.
AAGGGTATTTTCTGTGTATGCAGATATGGCTACATTATTTCCACTTGCAGAAGTAATTCCATCAGGCAACATGTAATTGTTTTCAAAAACGATAGAGGTTTTTTGCCTGAATTCCCAGCCTGCCTTTAGTTTTCTGTTTACGCCGGTCAGCACTAAAGCAGTAATATTATCCTTAAAATTTAAAAGTGCCGAATCGACCATTTTTAAGATTTTGACTTTGGGCTGCCAGTTAATGGAACTGCCCGTATAGTTATCTAACATTTCTACACCTTTGGTTTTATCTCTAAGTTGAATGCCCAACAGGCCGCCATTTTGAAACGGATTATCATTTAAATTATCCGCAAGCCGTACCCATGTTGCGGCATTGGTGCTGTAATAGTAATACCCTCTTGCCATATCATTTCTTGCGCCGGGCTGTGTTGTGTTATATACTATCAACCCGTTAGCGGGATTTGCAATGCTTGTTACATCTTTCAAACTATCAATAGAAATCTGTGGAAACAAAACGCCTTTGTTGGTGCTGTTCAAATCAAGTAAGGCACTGGAATTTGGCAAGCTGGTACCAATGCCCACACTGCCTGTGTTGTTATTGGAAATATCATTTCCTGAAATGTTCCAAGGATTTTGTAATGAAGTCCAACTGGCAAATCCATTCACATCTGATGTCAGGAATTTACCGGCCCCCTGTGTGCCGTCTGATATTTTTACATTTCCGGCAATATCTAATGATGCATTTGGCAAAGCAGTACCTATTCCAACTTTTCCATTGTTGGCTACCAGTATGTTGTTGAAACTTGGACCAATTGTCCATGCCCATTGGTCACCAAATGTATGGCCACCTGTTGCTGCAAAAGAGGCGGTAACACCATTGGCTAAACGATTGTGGTAGTAATAGCTGTTGGCGCAGAAAATGTTGTACCTCCATCATTACTTATCTCTATAATATTAGGGTCGGGGCCAGCATTGTTAATCCGTATAACATAGCTATTAGTACCTGAACCTGTATAACCTGAATTGTTTACAATTAAGTCGTTTAAACCGCTACCTGAAAAATTTACTCCTACAAAATTAAATGGCTGACTCACATGCAATATGCCCTGGGGATTGCTTTCTCCTATACCAATACTACTACCTGTATTTATGATGGCAGAAGAAGATTCAAGATTAGAGCCATTGTAACGTAAAGTTTGATTGTTGCTACCCGACGGCAATGTAGCAGGTGCAGCCCATACTGCTAATCCATTTGCGTCGGAAGTCAGCACCTTACCTAACCCTTGTGTGCCATCAGCAATTTTTACATTACCAAGTACATCAAGTTTTGCAGAAGGAGTTATAGTTCCAATACCTATGTTGCCGGTTAATTTTTGTACAAATAGTTGATTGTTGTTCATGGTAATGTCTCCTGTATTGCCAATCTTTAATCTTTCTGCACGGGTAGAACTATTGCTGCCCGTAACAAATGAAATGCGTGCCGGCACATTGCCGGCAGATGGTGCGCCATCCACAAAAAAATCAATAGATGCAGGATTTTGAAAAATACTTCCATCATAACCTGATGTAAGAAATGACATCAGAAAATCATTGTTAGCAACAGCAAGTGGTGCAGCCAAAGTTCCTTTGCTTCTTCTGCCTATGAATACAGGCCTGGCATTAGAAGCTGTTGATGCCATAGAAAGAATATAATCTGCATTACCAACAGCCTGTTCACCAAAGCCGGTAAAAAGGGGTGATCCAGAACTTACCCAACTTGCAGCAGGGGTGCTGCCGGGGCCTTTTACTGAAAAAATATTGGGCATAGTTGAAGTGCCAATGCCTACACGTCCATTTGTATCAATTAGTAATCTTGTTGTATTCTTAGTAACAATACTAAGTGGAATAGAATTTGTAGTTCCGAGTACCGAAGTATTTGTTGCATTATTGTTGCCCGTTAGTTGCCATTGGGCATTTAGGTGGGTATGGGTTATCAATACAAAAAATGCAAAGAGCAGAGTTGACTTTTTCATTACAAGTAGATTTAGTGTACTCCTAAACTACGGAATTATTTAGAAAAAGCAAACAAAAATTATAATATTATCTAACCCCGATTTGAACAATCAGCAATATTACATTTGTAAGAAAAGGAAAAAATTAATTATTTATTTTAAAACTAAGATTCTTCTAAAGGAATATAAATATGGAAAGTTGCACCTTCACCTTCTGTACTTGTAGCTGTAATTAATCCATTGTGGTTTTCAACAATTTTTTTAACTATAGCAAGACCAATACCTGTACCATTGTATTCATTTTTACCGTGCAATCGCTGAAATAATTCAAAAATTCGATTGCTATATTGTTCATCAAACCCGATACCATTGTCAGCAACCGTTATCTGACAATATTTTTTTCCTGTTGGTAAGCCAAATTGCAAGTTTGTTTTGCTATTTACAATTTGAGCGTTAATAATAATATGGGGTATGCTTTCAGGTTTTGAAAATTTTAAAGAGTTGCTGATCAGGTTTTGAAATAGCTGGCGAAATTGATAGGGTATTACTTTTACTGAGTAAAGCTGCTTTATCTCAATTTTTGCATCTTTATTTTGAATCTCATCTTTAAGGTCGTTAGTTACCTCTGAAATGATTTTATTTAAGTCTATTAATTCAAATTCAACTTCCTTATGATTGGTTCTTGAATAAGATAAAATATCATCTATCAACTGTTGCATACGCTTAGAGGCGTTTTGTATCCTGTTAAAATAATTTTTCCCACTGTTGGTAAGGTTGAGAATTTCTTTAGCAAGTATAAATGAACTGTAGGTCTGAATTTTTCTTAAAGGCTCCTGTAAGTCATGACTTGCTATATATGCAAACGATTCCAATTCTTCATTTTGTTTCTTTAATTGCAACGCATCCATTTTAATTTTGTCATCTGCCTCTTTTATTGCAGTAAGGTCTCGGGTTACCTTAGAAAAACCAATTATATTTTTTTGCTCATCATGCAATGCAGTTATTACAATACTTCCCCAAAAGCGGCTGCCATCTTTTCTTACACGCCAGCATTCATGTTTAGCAGTGCCGTTAGTTCTTGCTTCTTCTAATAATTTTTCTGGCAGATGGTTCTGTAAAGCATCATTGGTATAGAAAACCCTAAAGTTTTTACCAATGATTTCTTCAGCTTTATAACCTTTTATTTTTTCAGCACCCTTATTCCAGTTTTCGATAATGCCTTCATTGCTTAAATAAAGTATAGCATAATCCTGTACTTCGCCTACCATCAGGTGATAACGTTCTTCACTTTTCTTTAGGTCCTCGTTTAAAAGTATAAGTTGCGCTGTCCTGCTTCTTACTTCCATTTCCAATTCGCCTGCAAACTTTTTTTGTTGTTCTATATCTATAGTTACACCTACCCAGTTTTTAATAAGGCCTTTTTCATCTTTTAATGCAGAAGAGCGGCACATGTGCCACCTATATTGTCCTTCCTTATTTAATATTCTGAATTCCATTTCAAAATCATCCCCCGTTGTAATAGAGTGTGTCCACAACTTTGTCAGTTCTTCAATATCATCAGGATGCATAACTTGTCCCCAGCCCCAATCTTTTAAATCTTCGAAACTCATGCCGGTATAATTCAACCAGCTTTGATTGTAATAAATAAAGTTGCCTTGTGAATCAGAACGTGATACTTTTTCGGGCATTAAATCTGAAAGTTGTCTGAAATTTTCTTCACTTGCTTTAAGTTTTTCTTCTGCAATTTTTGACACCGTAATGTCTATACTTATGCCTGTAAGTGTTACAGCGTCGCCTGCATCATTAAAATGGTATTGCCCTACTGATTTAACCCACCGCAGTTCACCATCATTAGCACGGTGAATTCGGTAATCCACTTCATATTTTCTTTTCTCTATTCTTGCTGCGGCCACCTCTGCAAAACATCTTTCTTTATCTTCGGAATAAATTACTTTATGCCAGTCTTCATATCCAAGATCTGTTTCATTTTCATCATACCCCCACATCCTCTTATGCAATGCTGACCATTCAAGTTTTTCCGAACTGAGATAAAGCAGCCAGGTGCCTACTCCTGCAGATTTTGTAGAAAGATCAAGATGGGAAGTTATTTTTTGAAGTTGTTGTTCTCTTACTTTTCTTTCAGTTACATCCATATTGGTACCTATAACCCATTCTGCATTGCCTTCAGCATTTGTTCTAACTGTTTCTACTGCTTCTATATAGCAGAACTTACCGTCATTTGCACGAATAATTTTAAAAGAGCGCCTGCTGTTTTTTTTATTTTTTACGGTATCCTGCAATATTTTCTCCTGCTCCAGAATATCTTCGGGAGCCACAGCTTTGCTCCACGCCTCATAAGGTATATATCCATCAGATGTGGGTGTAAGGCCATAAATTCGAAACATTTGCTTATCCCAACGAATCTGATTTGTTACTAAATTCCATTCCCATATACCTACTCCAGATGTTCCCATAGCCAAGTGCAAACGTTCTTCCGATTCTTTTAATTTTTTTAACCCCAAAACTTTATCTGTGGTTTCAACACATGTAACAAATACACCAGCAGGTTCCCCCGATTCATCATTCACAGCGCAGTAACTAAAAGTCCAGTAAACATCCTCCATTTTAACATTCCTAAAAATTGGTAACAATTGATCTTCGCTCCAGTTTGCTTCACCACCTGTAAGTACGTTATCAATAATAGGCTTAATGTCTGCCCATATTTCTTTCCAAAAATCTTCGGCCCTGCCGCCTAATATTGCCGGATGTTTACCATTGTTGCCAAGACTGGGGCGATAGGCATCATTATAAAAGCATACTAATTCTGATCCCCAAAAAAGGAACATGGGGAATTTTGAATTTAGTATAATGCTTAGTGTTGTACGTAGGCTTTGTGGCCAGTATTCTGGCATACCAACCGGCGTTAAACTCCAGTCTTTGTTGCGAATTAAATTCGCCATTTCGCCTCTTTGATTTATAAAATTTAAGGGGTGAATGATTTGTTTGTTCGTCATTTTGTTTATTACTAAAAAATAAGACCAACTAAGTTGGATACTTATGTTAAGGATTCAAAATATTTAATCTAACTTCTAAAAATAATGAATTTTTGAAATGGAGCACAAATTTTTCAATGATATGTATGTCAAAGTAGTACTATAATACATTTTTCACAGCCATATAAAAATGGTAATTTGCAAATTCCGGACCTGTTTCAAAGGAAAATAATATTGCTATGACCATTGCTGAATTTGATCATCTTGAAAAAGAAAAAAAGATAGAGTTGCTAACCAAATGTTGTGGGTCTGCTAATTGGGTAAGTAAAATGATAGCAGCACCTATAGCCGAAGATCTAGTAAACCTTGAAGATTTAGCAGAAGAGAAATGGTATGAATGTACCGAAGAGGATTGGAGGGAAGCTTTTCTGCACCATCCTAAAATTGGAAACATTCAATCGTTGCAGGAAAAATATGGTAGCACCAAAGAATGGGCAAGTAATGAGCAATCAGGTGTAGACAATGCCAACGAGCAAACGCTAAGGGAACTGGCAAAAGCCAATGAAGTTTATGAGCAAAAATTTGGGTTTATTTTTATAGTTTGTGCTACAGGAAAATCAGCTTCGCAAATGTTAGATATTCTAAATAGCAGACTCCCTAACGATATAGATACTGAAATAAAAATATCTGCAGAAGAGCAGTTGAAAATTACTCAATTAAGATTAGAAAAACTTTTTTTATGAGTCAGATAACCACACACATTTTAGATATTACCAAAGGCAAACCTGTTGCAGGCGTAAGGATATCTTTATACCAGGGTGCTAATGATGATTGGACCGAACTTACATGGGGCACTACTGATGTAGATGGTAGAATTAAAGATTTATTGAAAAATAATGAGCCATTACAAATGGGTATTTATAAACTAAGGTTTGAAACAAAAGACTATTTTGATAAAGATCAGATTCCAACATTTTACCCTTTTATTGAAATTGTATTTGACATTAACTCAACTCAACATTATCATATTCCTTTATTACTAAGTCCTTTTGGCTATTCGACCTACAGAGGCTCCTGATTACTTTTTACTCTTTTTAAAATGAGTAAAATAGATTATTATTTACAAGAAAAAGAATACTAAAACAACCGTATGAAATTATCAATACAAGATTCATTAAAGCAACAATTGCTTGAGAGTTTAGGCAAAGCCAACTTAAAATTTCAGCAAACATATCCCGGAGACAAGCCTGACAGGCAAGCTGTACATACTGTATATGGCGGTGCTAATTTGTTTAAAAGTGATACTTGTTTAAAAATGGGTGAAACGGCACTTAACAGCCTAAAAACTTATGCACCAAATTTTGTAACTCTTGCTAAGGTATTACAATTGCAAGGCCATGAACATTTACCACATTCTATAAAAGATATAGAGCAGCTTACCAAAAAGTTAGATGCTATGACTGCGGCTGAACGTAAAACCGAAGCAGCATGGCTTTCCTATTCGGTGTATAATAAAATGGTAGCTAAACTTCAGAGAGAAGCAGTTGAAGATTTCAGAATTGATTTTGAAGATGGATTTGGTAACAGACCTAATGATGAAGAGGATGCAACAGCGGTGCATGCTGCAGGTGAGTTAGCTATTGGTATGAAGAACAAAACCATTTCTCCATTTATTGGTATTCGCATAAAACCATTTACAGAAGATTTAAAAGGAAGAGGAGTCCGTACGTTAGATTTATTTCTTACTGCATTGTTAGAAAAAACAGAAGGAAAACTTCCTGATAATTTCGTGGTTATGCTACCCAAAGTTACCATACCGGAGCAAATGGCTACAATGGTTAGATTGTTTGAAATCATAGAAAAAGAAAATAGCCTTGCACCCGGTACACTCAAAATGGAAACTATGGTGGAGGCTACACAAATAGTTATGGATGAAGAAGGCCGAAACCCAATGATGCGAATCATAAAGGCAAGTGAGGGCAGATGTATTGCAGCACATTTTGGAACCTATGATTATACGGCCTCTGCGGGCATTACTGCCAAATATCAAACTATGGCCCATCCTGTTTGTGATTTTGCACACCACATGACCAAAGTAGCCCTTGGTGGCACGGGTATATTTCTAAGCGATGGTGCTACTAACGTAATGCCTATAGGGCCACACCGTGGAGATAACCTCACTTTTGAACAGTTAGCAGAAAACAGAGAGTCTGTACACAACGGTTGGCGAATAGGTTTTAAACACACTACACACTCTCTGGTAAATGGAATGTATCAGGGTTGGGATTTAAATCCTGCACAGTTGCCAATGCGTTACGCAGCAACTTATAACTTCTTTTTAAGCAGTTATGAAGATGCTGTAAACAGACTTAGAACATTTGTGGAACGTGCTGCCATATCTACGCTTACAGGCGATATTTTTGATGATGCTGCAACAGGACAGGGGTTGCTCAACTTCTTTCTTAAAGCCATGAATTGTGGTGCAATAACCGAAGAGGAAGCCTTGGCTACAGGACTTACCTTAGATGAAATCAGAAGCCGTTCTTTTTACAGGATTCTTGAAGGTCGCCGAAATAAAAAGTAGTTATCTGGTAAAAGGTTATTTATGGGAACCGGTTGACTGATTACCAATGGGCAACCTGCTTTCAAGCCATGCGGCAAGCTCATTAGGAGAAAAATCCTGCGAAGTGGATTCTATAATCCAATACATAGCTTTGTGAGTTACGCCTTCGGCAAATGGTGATGGTGATAAAGGATAGAAAACAGTAGAAAATCTTTCGCTAATGGATAAATAGTTAATGGTATATCCTAACATTTGTACCACACTCCAGGCTTGTGGGTGTTCGGTATCTATATAAAATTTTACCCACCAAAATCCATTTTCATAAATGCCTGATGATACAGGTGTATGCATGGCAGGTAGTTGGGCAATCAGCAGTTCTAATTTATTAAACCGTTCAGTCATTGGTTGGTTTTGATATTCAAAAATACAAATAAGAATTTGAGCATGATTGATAGTTTTTTTTTGAATAAGTAAGAGCCTTTTTTTAGAAAAGAGGGTTTAGGAGTCTTTTTCTATATTTGCTATTGGTTTATTATGTACAACAGCCCAGGTGGCGAAATTGGTAGACGCACTGCCTTCAGGTGGCAGCGTTCGAAAGGATGTGCTGGTTCGAATCCAGTCCTGGGCACTGAAGACTTAACCAATTGGTTAGGTCTTTATTTTTTACGCTATAGAAAATTTCAGTTTCAATTTAAAAATCTTGTTTGGTAAATAGTCTAAATGCAGATTTTTATGAATAAAAAAAGAGGAACCATTTGTCCCTCTCTTTTTTATGAAATGATTGCTTATTTATAGTTTATAAAAACGTTTACTCCTTATGCCAAATAAAGTAGTAACCCTAAAAGTATATGGTCCTGTTAATAAGAAGTTCGTAGGAATAACATAAAAATTATTTCCTGCAGAAAGCAATTTTCTTGAAGTCCATTTCTTGATACCATAAATATCAATAATTGCAAGTTCTGCTGTAACCCCGCTAAACCTACTCCAAATCAACGAAGTAAACTGTGTAGTAGCTGGGTTAGGGTATAAAGAGAGTATTTCTACTTTTTTACTCGTATCAACATTTACTGTAGAATCACCAACTCTTATAGCTATACAAGCTTCGCTTACACAACCTTTTGCTGTTTGAATACGCAAACAAACATTATACAAACCAGAGAAAGCATAAGTTTTAACCGGGCTCACAATATTTCCTGTCATTGTACTTCCATCTCCAAAAGTCCATTTGCGTAGGACAATAGAATCGTTGGGATCAGTTACGCTGCTTCCACTATTAAACTGTAGCGTATTCTGGTTAAGTTTTACGTATTTATAAATTGCAGTACAGTGAGGTGGTAATACAATTGTTATAGATTTACAGAAAGTGTTTTGACAACCACGTGCAGTAATTATAGTAAGGCAAACATTGTAAATACCCGATGCCGAATAAGTGTGCAATGGGTTTGGAATATTTGCCCCTAATGCAATATTGTCTCCAAAATTCCAATACCGTTGAATTATCGAATCCCCTGGACTAGTAAACGAACTTGTGCTATTAAACTGTACAGTATTTTGACTACTGTTGGTGTATGTGAAATATGAAGTACAAAGGGGAATAGTATTTCCTACCACAACTGATTTACAAACACTATCTCTGCAACCACTGCTTGATATAATTCGCAGACAAACACTGTAAGTACCATTTTGGGCATATTGGTGCAATGGGTTCAATACATTTCCGGTAAGTGTGGTGCCATCGCCAAAAGTCCACCTTCTTTCTACAATGGAATCGGTGGACGATGAATTGTCGTTAAAGTAATAAGAAAAGGTATTTATGGCAGTGTCTGTAAACCCTGCATGGCACATATGGGTTATAGGTGCAACGGCAATAGATAAATATGCGGTATCCCTACAACCGCTGGTACTTACAATAATCAAACGGACAGTATAGGTGCCGGGGGCAGTATAAGTGTGGTACGCCACAAAAACATTACCGGATAGCGAAGTGCCGTCCCCAAAATTGTAAAGGCGCTCATGGATGGTATCAGGCAAAGCAGAAGTAGAGTTTCTGCTGTCAAACGAAATTGGATAGCCTACATCTGTCGTAGAGGATGCAAGTTGAAGGGAAGCATGGCAGGCATGTACCCCTGTTACAACTAACTGATAGCATTTAGTACTCTGGCAACCGAATGCCGTACTAATTGTCAGACATACATTGTATGTTCCTGGATGCTGGTAGATATGTGTTGGATTCATTGTTGTTGCATGAGTAGAATCACCAAAATTCCAGTAGTAGCTTGTGATAGACGACCCTGCACCAGAAGAAGTACTACTGAAAGTAAATAGGGATGATGCGGGTGTAGTGTTATATATGAAATTGGCATGGCAACTTGTGTCAATTACGTTTACAAATTGGCTGTATGTACTGCTGCATCCGTTTTGTGTATAAATAGTAAGTTTAACATTATAAGGCCCTGAATGGTTAAATACATGCGTAGCATTAATAAGATTTCCACCAAGTGTGTCATTTACATCAAATTCCCATTTTCTACGTATAATAACATCGGGTGATGTTGCACGTGACCCTGAACTATTAAAGATAAAAGTATTAGGACTAGCAGGATTCTGGGTAGCAAAAAATGTTGCCGAGCAGGTTGGTACCGTGTTTATCGTTACGGTCTTACAAAAAGAATCTACACAACCACGGGCAGAGGTGATGATCAGGCAAATATTATATGTGCCACTCAAATAAGTATGAAATTGCGAAATCTGATTTCCGAAAACTGGTGTAGTATTATCGCCAAATGTCCACTTACGTTGAACAATAGAATCACCAGGACCTGTGGTACTGTTGCTACTGTTGCAATAAACTACCTGACCCATAACTGAATCAATGAAATAAGCCTGGCAACTAGGGGTATTTTGCAATACAACAACTATATGGGTTACTGAATCCCTGCATTGGTTGTTTGTAGTAACTATTACTAGTTTTACACTATAAGTACCAGGTGAAACGTAAGTGTGTGCAGGATTAATTACATTTCCTGAAAGTGTAGTTCCATCACCAAAACTCCAGCGGCGTTCTACAATAGCACTGGCAGATGAACCCGTTGAACCCGTGCTATTAAATAAACCCACATTGTTGTTTGCTATTGTAGTAAAAGCTGCATGGCATGAAACGGTACCCGGTGTACATATAGTAAAATTGTCTTCAATAACAATTAAAGGTGGCACAATAGGCGGTACACTATCAATATGAGTAATATAATTATTATTGCAGTCTTTTGTTGTTACCAACACTACATACAACGGCAAGGTGCAACTAATTGTATCGGAGTAATAGCCGGTAGCATTTGTATAGCGTGTATGGCTAAAAACACAACCAGCAGGTGTTATTGAACTATCAGACCTTACATTTACTGCCCAGTTAGCTATACCAATCCCATTAGTATTGGTTATCCTCCCTTTTACAATTAATGTAGGGGCTGTTTGGCCAAATCCGCTTTGTGAGATAAGAATGGTAAATAGAAGAAGATAAATGTATCGCATAGCAATGGTTTTAATTAAAATGGTAGAACTTGATTATATACTATTCGCTGCCTGACAATTGAATTTTAATCTATAGCAAACTACATAAGATTAAACGATTATTCCCTCTTATGGATTGTCTGTTTTTACATATACTATTAATTAGATCAAAGGGTTGGGTAGTAAAAAAAAGTAAAGAACAGTAATTTATTTATCTTTTGATTGTAACGTCTTACCATAAACTTCCAAAGCTCTTTTTCTGGCAAATTCATGCTGAACAATTGGGGGTGGATAGGAGAAGTCATTTAGCTCCGGAATCCATTTATTTATATAAGTAAGATTTTTGTCAAAACGTGTGGTTTGAAGGTAGGGATTAAAAATTCTAAAATAAGGAGCTGCATCGCATCCGCTGCCTGCTGCCCACTGCCAACCACCATTATTTGCAGCAAGATCAAAATCAAGAAGTTTTTGTGCAAAATAAGCTTCTCCCCACCTCCAGTCTATTAATAGGTGTTTTACTAAAAAAGAAGCTACAATCATTCTTACACGGTTGTGCATAAATCCTGTAGTGTTCAACTCCCTCATGCCGGCATCTACTATAGGGTAACCTGTGAGACCCTTGCACCATTTTTCAAACTCTTCTTCATTGTTGCGCCATTCTATATTTTCATAGGCAGGTTTAAATGCTTTACCTAAGCCTACCCGGGGAAAATGCCATAATATCATGTGATAGAAATCTCTCCATATCAGTTCATTCAGATAGGTTTGATTAAGACCCGTGGCAGTATTTGCAAGTTGTCTGATACTAACTGTTCCAAACCTAAGATGCAAACCCATTCTTGATGTACCATTAGACAAACCAGGATAATCCCGGGTAGAGGTATATTTCTTTACAATTTCTTCTTTTAATTCTTTAGAAGGAAATGAAAAAGCATGCTCTTCAAAACCCATAATTGTTAAGGTGGGTATGGGTTTAACACTTTGTTTTAAGAAATTATTGAAATAATTATGGGTAGGGTAGACTGATATGTAGAAGGGATTTATTTTCTCTTTCCATTTTCTACTGTAGGGGGTAAATACCGTATAAGGTTCCTTGTTATCTTTTACAACCTCATCCTTTTCAAAAATTACCTGATCTTTATAGGTCTTAAAAGCAATGTTATGCTGTTGCAATAATAATTCAATTTCTCTGTCTCTGACTTTTGCGTATGCCTCATAATCATGATTGGTAAAAACAGTTTCTAATCTATAATCACTAAGCATTTGTATAAAAATATCTTTTGGTTCCCCATAGAATACCTGCATAGTGCTTCCCAGATTTGTAAGTTCATTTTGTATTTCCAGAATAGCTGAATATATAAAGTTTACCCGCTTGTCTGTTTTGTCCTCCAGATTATCTAAAATATTTTTATCAAAAATAAAAACAGGCAAAACAGGTTTCCCCGATTTAAGTGCATGATACAAGCCGGCGTTGTCTTGCAATCGTAAATCACGTCTAAACCAAAAAATATTTATAGTTGATGTATTCATAGTTTGCATTAACAATAATTATATCTAAATGGTTTTTCTTTTTAATAAAGGGTTAATATATTTTTTATATAAAACGGAACTAAGATCATTAGAATATTCGCTATTGTCAATTTTTTTAATCCATCTGATACCGTTGATAGCGTTGGTAAGAAATACTTCAGCAGCATTAAGAACCTGTTCTATGGTTAGTGCTTCTTCTCTATGGGGTAATCGTTCTGTATTTAAACATTTTAAAAAATGTCTTCTCATAACACCACCTATGCACCCTTCGGTTATTGGTGGTGTTTTTATAATTCCATCTTCAACAATAAAAATATTAGCAATGGCCGACTCTGCTACTCTTCCATAAGTATTACAAACCAATGCATCACCAAAGTTGTTTTCTGATGCCCAAATTTTAGCCATAATATAGGGAAGGTAATTATTGCTTTTAATAGTAGATAAATTATCGCAACTTTTTAAAGCCCCGGTGTAAATGCCCATTACAAGTCCATTTTCGTTGTATTGATTAGTATTTTCATCTCCCCTCATAGTTTGAATGATGTACCCACATTCTTTACCTATATCATTATAATTTTCACCCTTTCGGTATATGGTTAATCTAATCCTTGCAAAGCTTTCATGATTATTTTTTTGAGCTAATTCTATAATTTGATTAATTAAATTATGCCTATTTAAGTTGGTAGGAATATTTAGTTTTAAGTTTACAAGTGACTGATACAATCTTTCAAGATGATAGTTTTGCAACAATAAATTTTCATCTATCATTTTCATAGTTTCAAAACATCCATCACCATATTTAAATGATTGATTCCCCGGTGAAATGTGCACCAGGCTTTCGGGTATGATTTCCCCATTAAAGTTTGTGTACAATAGCATTTTAAAAAATAAATCCTACAATAGAATGCAGGATTTTAAATGATATTTCAAAATTGAAAAAAGGGCTATCCTTCAACAATACCATGTTTTACTGCATACAAAATAAGACCTGCTGTAGTTTTTGTTCCTGTTTTCATTTTAAGGCGGTCACGTATTGCCTCTACTGTTCTTGGGGAAACTTCTACTATATCTGCAATTTCTTTAGTACTTTTTTCATCGCACATTAGTTTAAGCACATGCAATTCTTTTTCAGTAAGTTCTGCATCATCATGATTAGAAGCATCCAATACTCTTCGGCTTTTAAGACCAGTAAGTAATGCTTTATTAGTATAATCATTAAAGAAATACTCTTTTGTAAAAACGGTTTTAATTGCTAAATAAATAGTTTCACTATCGCTATCCTTGGTAAGATAGCTATTAGCACCAATCTCCATAAGTTTGCTTATCATACTTACATCATCATTCATGGTAAGCATAATTATTTTTGCCTCCGGAAGAGCTTTTTTTACTTCGGGAAGTGTAGCAATACCATCAAGTATGGGCATTTGAATATCAAGCAGTATGACATCAGGTTTTAAAAATTTAATAAGGTTCAACAGTTGCATACCGTTTTCAGCCTCACCTATAAAATCTATATCGTTATACTGCGATAATGATGATCTGACACCAGCTCTGAAAAGGGCGTGGTCATCTGTTATCAAAACTTTTATCTTTCCACCAGAATCTGTATTCATTTAAAAATTTAAATGTGTTGTAAAGCAGCAAATGCAGCTCATAAATAACAATAAAGTATTCATAAAAATGGATAAAACCTAAAAGGGAACTGTAAAGGTACGATGTATAACATAATAAGCATGGTATAATAGAAACTTCAGCAGGTTACCATTCTATCATATTTCTCTTAATAGCATACATAAGCATTCCAGCTACAGTTTTTACTCCTATCTTAGTCTTCATATTTTGTCTTATTGATTCTACCGTTCTAGGACTTAGAAAAAGTTCTTCGGATATCTCTTCTGTAGTTTTGTCTTCGCTAATCAGCTTTAATATTTTTAATTCTTTTTCATTGAGTATAACGCCATTCGACACAAATTTTTTACCTGATTTTTTGCGTTGCAAATTGAGTAAAACAGCAGAGTTTACAAGATCATTGAAAAAATATTCATTATTAATACAACTCATTATTGCCTCATATATTTCTTCTGCATCAGCCGTTTTTGTAAGGTAGGCATTAGCACCGTACTCCATCATTTTAGTTACCGTTTCTCTATCGTTGTACATGCTTAAAATAATCACTTTAAGATCTTCGTATTCTTTTCTTATGAGTTGCAATGCTTTTATGCCATCAGTTTCGGGCATGCTTATATCCATAATTAATAGATCGGGCAGTTTCATTTTCAATTTGTGTATCATGTCTTTGCCATCCTCTGCCTCCCATATTATTCTTAGATGCTCATGGGTTTTTAAGGACATCCTTATACCATCCCGGTATATTTTATGATCGTCTGCTATTGCTATTTGAATTATTTTTTCCATTGATTTTTTAAAGATAATGACTGATCTATAAATCCTGACTTTTTCTTAAATTTTTTTACTAAATAGGTAAATTTAACGGGTATTTCTACTTCCCTGATTGACATTTTTACTATGATTGTTTGCGTAATTTTACTGCTTTTGAGAGTATTATTACTAAATCTCAAATATTATTATTTTATA
The DNA here is from genome assembly GCA_031423805.1 of Segetibacter sp. Taxonomy (GTDB): domain Bacteria; phylum Bacteroidota; class Bacteroidia; order Chitinophagales; family Chitinophagaceae; genus Segetibacter. The sequence continues at coordinate 15,171 of JANPGE010000047.1, forward strand.
TTTTAAGGGTGTAAGTAGTTAAAAATCAAATATTTCTGACATAATAAAGATTTTTATTTATAATTTTCCCTCTTGTGGAATGTTATTGAAATGGGAAATTTATTGTGAAATTATTATTAATCTATAACCCCTAAAATTTAAAACTATGATGGACACAGAATTGTACGTTGTAAAAGGAAAAGTGTACGAGCAAAAAAAAGGCTACAGTGTACTTGTGGGAGAGAACATTGGCTATGAAAAAGGTGCCAAAATGATTAAAGCTAATTATGATCAAAACCCTGATGATGTAATTGCTCACTTCATGGGTCGTGATATTATTGAAGGTATCCTTGCTCAGCCTGCCGTTGTAGGTATTCGTATGTTCTATGCTCAGAACGAAATGGGTCTAAAACAACTAGTACTTGTGGGAACAGATTCAACTGGTGCAAATGTTATTGATTACACAACTGTTAGTGATGATGGTGAAGTTATTAAAAACAAAGGTATTGTAGCTGGTGGTGTGCGTTCATGCCCTCCGTATTGCAATACAAGTACAGATGGTGGATGGTAATAGATTTTGGATTTATATTGTTTAGTTCGAAAAAGCCTATTACATTTGAACTAAACTTTTATCCATTAATCTAACAAGCATCATATTATTTACCTCAGTTTTATCCGAAATATTACCTTTATATTTTTATCTTCTTTTTCGAAAAAGAATACAAGATAAAAGTATAACGGTAATATTTTTTTTATTATTGATTGTCTTCATCAATGACATAGCAGGGATTGCATATATTTTTCATTTCAAAAGAGATAATGCCCCTTTGCTAAATCTTCAATTGTTATTTGAAACTCTTTTACTTAGCTACTTCTTTTTTCGGGTTTTCTCAAATAATATATTAAAAAAAGTTCTTTCTTTTTTTACAATTCTATTTGTATTAACATGGATTTATTTTATTTATTCATTTGGGATAAAAAAGAATTTAGATTTTGTTTCAAATTTTCAAAATATCCTCATCCTTATTACTACTTTGCTATATTTCTACGATCAGGTAATTAAAATAAATACCCCATTTATCTATAAAGAACCCAGGTTTTGGATTGTATCTGCCTACTTTATTTACTTTTCAGGAATCTTTTTTCTTTTTATCTACATCCCTACTCTTCCTGCCAAAGATCTGGAGTCAAATTACCAAATAACTTATATTTTCACTTTTATTAGAAGTTTATTACTTTCTGTAGCAATGATATTAAAACCAATGAAGGATAATTTCAACAACAATTTCAGCGTTAGGCAAAAGAACTTTGTATAAATGATAAACCCAATTCTTGCAGAAATACAACCTATTTTATTAGGTACATTAGGCATGATATTTCTTGCCTTAACTCTAATAGTATTTATTGTATTTCATCAAAGGCGTGTTATTAGATACCAACTTAAGATGCAATATATGGAAGCAGAGCAACAACAAATATTGCTTCATGCCTCCATTGCTTTGCAGGAGGAAGAGCGTCAGCGCATTGCTGCTGATCTGCATGATGATGCAGGGCCACTACTCGCTACAGCCAGACTTTATCTTACTGAAAATCTTGTCAATCTGGACAAAGCGTCTCAATTGCAATCAATTTTTAGTGCCAAGCAAATAATAGATGAAGCCATACAATTGGTAAGGAACATATCCCACAGCCTGATGCCGCCAACGCTCAAAAATTTTGGCCTGGAAAGTGCAGTAAATGATTTTTTCCAAAAAATAAATGGGGCAGGTTCTTTAAATGTTAATTGTAGGTTTAATGATTATAAAGTAAGGCTAAAACAAGAAAAAGAATTAATTGTTTTTAGAGTAATACAGGAATTAATCAACAATATATTAAAGCATAGTAATTCAAGTTTTATTCATCTTACGCAAAATAATGGTGAGGAAAGTTTTATTATCAGACTTCATCATGACGGCAGGGGATTAACACAAGAAGATTTTATTAAAATGTCTAAAAGCCCTAATGGACTTGGTTTAAAAAATATACAAAGCAGGTTAAAAGTAGTGCAAGGTCATATATTTTTTGAACAGGATATTTCAGAATCTTTTTATAAGGTTACTATAGATATTCCAAAAGATTTTGACGAGAAATAAATAAAGTAGTGGTTAGTAAATAGCTTATTTTCTTACATTATTGTACCATTAAAAATATGGCTGAAATTAAAGTAGCAATTGCCGATGATCATAAAATCTTTAGAAAAGGGGTTATCATATCATTGCGGCACTTCAGCAATATAAAATTCATTTTTGAGGCTGAAAATGGTCAGGAATTATTAGATATGCTGGCCTCTAATGAAGAAAAACCTGATGTCATTTTAATGGATTTGAGAATGCCAGTAAAAGATGGAATTATCACTACCAAATTCATAAGTGAAAACTATCCTAAAATAATGGTCATTGTGCTTACCATGCATGAAGATGAGAAGTTTGTTATTCATCTCATGGAAAATGGGGCACATGGCTATCTGCTAAAAAGTACAGAACCCGATGAAATTAAAAAAGCTATTATTGAGGTATTGCAAAAAGGCTATTATTTAAATAATTTTGTTAATAGAATCTTACTAAAAAAATCTCATAACAGGAGCAAGACTGTTCCATCTCTCACTGAAGAATTTCAAATATCTACAAAGGAAAAAGAAGTTTTGACCCGTATATGTCAGGAATTTACCAGTGCTGAAATAGGCGAAAAAATGGGTATTAGTGCCAGAACTGTAGAAAGTATTAAAGATAGATTGATGGAAAGATATGGTTGCAAAAACACAGCAGGGCTAGTGTTTTTCGGAGTAAAAAATCATCTAATTGATTAAAACAATTTTCATAAATTTTGGAAGCAACTATTTTTATATTTTATCTGTTGCTTTTCAGCTTCATTATTACCAAAATTTCATTCTTCAACAAATCAGGATTAACAAATTGGGAATTAATAAGTCTGTTTTCAATTAAGATTATTGCAGGTATTGCCTATGCAAGATTCTACCGTCTACCGCAGTATTATCAAGGGTCTGACACATGGCGTTTTTATAATTTAAGTTTGGAAGAATCTAAATGGTTATTGCATGACCCACTTGCTTTCATCAAAGATTTATTTGTTTATGGTTATAGTAGACCAGGCAATATTTTAGGGGTAGAGAACAGCTACTGGAACGATTTGAAAAGTAATGTACCGGTAAAAATTATGGCTGTTATGAACATATTTACCAACCACAATTACTATACAAATATTATACTTTTCAATTTTCTTTTTTTATTCGGTTTGGTTGGCCTTTTCAAAGTATTCAATAACATTTACCCTCAAAAAAAATACTTACTTATTGCAGGGTTATTTTTGTTGCCATCTACACTCTTTTGGTGTAGTGGTATACACAAAGACGGATTAATATTATCAGCAACAGGGCTTGTTATTTATTTATTTTACCGTGGGCTAGAAACGGAGTTTCATCCAAGATATTGTATCCTCATAGTTGTTTGCGGTTTGTTGATTTTTTCTTTAAGGAATTATGTACTTCTGGCTCTTTTTCCAGCTCTGTTAAGTTGGTTTCTTAGTAATAAATACCCTAAAAAGAGCCTGACAATATTTGCATCTGTTTACTTTATTGGATGTTTATTATTCTTCCTTTTACCGATTTTTTCCGAATCATTTGATTTGCCTTTGTATTTATCTCTGAAGCAAAAGGATTTTATGCAGCTGCAGGCTACTTCAGTGGTCAACCTGCCTGCATTGGTGCCTACTTTTAAAGGGTTTGTCACCTTTTTTCCGTATGCCTTAGATATGGCATTTTTACGACCCCATCTATCAGAAATTAAAAACTTTAGTTACATACCGGCAGCAGCAGAAGTATTGTTACTTTTTGGCTTGGTAGCATATTTAGTAGTATCACAAAAATTTAAACTATCACAAAGCCCTGTAATTTTCTTTTTTATTTTCTTTGCAATGTCTATATTGTTAATATGTGGTTATACAATTCCGTTTTCCGGAGCTATTGTCCGGTACAGAAGTTTTGTTTTTCCGTTTATAATAACATCGTTATTGTGTATGTTAAAGCGGAGTAATTAGCAAACACGACAATTAGACTTCATCACGTTACGTGAAGCTATTTTTACGCTCATATTGGCTGCTCTTACTCCACCACCACTTTCTCACTCCAAACCTCATCACCATTGCTTACCCGTAGTGTATATACGCCTGCCGGCAAATTAGCCACAGACATTGTTTGCGAAGCAATGTTTTTAGTTTGTTTGGTTACCACAATTTGCCCATTGGCGGCCCAAAGTTCAAACTTTACTACCCCACTTATTTGCCTGCCAAAACTGATTGTTATTTTGTCTTTGGCAGGGTTGGGGGTTATGGTGAGTTGTGAGTTGTGAGTTGTGAGTAAGCAGACCGTGTTGGAGTAACTGGAGCTGCCGTCTTTGGCTATTTCGCGGAGGCGGTAGCAAGACCTCACCCCCGGCCCCTCTCCAACGGGGTTGGAGAGGGGGGAAGCGAATGCTTGCTCGTCGGTATAGGTGTAACTTGTTTGGTTTGTAGCATTTATTTTGGCGATGGGTGCAAAGCTGGCGGCACTGCCGTTGGGGCTGCGTTGCAGTTCATAATAGCTGGTGTTGGCTGTTGTGCCTGCCTGCCACTGTAGTAGGGCATTTGTACCCCTTACCCTGCCACTAAAAACCAAACCAAGCGGTGTTACAATATCCACTTTCAGAAACAGTTTTTTGGTAATGCTATCGCCGCACTCGTTGGTGAGGCGGCAGGTGTACCAACCCATGTCTGATACTTTGGCGGTGTCTATTTTTAGGGTGCTGTCTTTTTGCAGCGGCAGCAGGTTGGTGCTGTCTTTTACCCACCTGAACGTGTCTGTGTTGGGTGTGCTGATGTTGAACCTAACAGGCTGCCCCTGCAGCACATGCACCGTGTCGGGTATGGCATTGAAGTAGTAAGGTTTGGTGCAGGTTTGGATGAGGTGGGCGTAGCGTGGATTCTGGCCACTTGAATCATATAAGGAAATAAGAGGCGTAACAATATTTGTAGCTGTATCTACTTCAAAAATGCTACTAAGGTCTGCCATACCGTATAATTTACCATTGGAAGCTACAAGTTCAGTCCCCCAACCACGAAGGCATGTAATATATCTGCTGTGAAAAGTATCATAGAAATTTTGATTATTTACGTAATCGAAAGTATTAACGGTATCCAATTGATTAGTTGCGGGATCATATTTGTAAATAAGGCCATTGTTTTGAAAACCTGCACCAGCATATAATGCACCATATAATTTATTGCCAACACGGGTTAAGCCGCCAAATGCACCATTTCCACCGATTGTGCCAAACAAAACCCTTTTGGTAGCTGTATTAGTAGCTATTTGATAAGTCATTATCCCCCCATATTGCAATGTATCAGTACCAGTACTAAAAGTGCCGTAAAGTAAACCCGGTGACCACTCTATAAAGCTTCCATAGGGGCTGCCCATTTCTTCGGTAAATGTATGAATGCGGGAAAGCGAATAATTGTTTGGATTAAATCTAAATAAAGCGCCTCGGGTGCCAACGGTGATAGTACCTTGAGTAGCAAAATATAAATTTCCATCAGAAGCTTGCATCCAATAATTCAAGCCAGAAATATTGTTAGGAAGTGTGCCTACAATTTTAAAAGTGTAATTGAAAATGTTATACTCAATTATCTTATTAAAAGCATGACAATATAATTTGCCATTAGAAGCCTGTATAGGAGTTCCTGGTTGAAAACCAATTCCCATTGTATCTAATTGAAGTAAGGGTCTATATATTTTCGTGATTGGGTCAAATTCAAAAAGAATTGATTTTATATAAGAACTGCTATAGCATGTGTAGCCATACAGTTTTCCATTAGTCGCTTGAATTAAAGAACCGGAGGGATAAGCTCCTGTTGCCGTATCAAAATAATGCATAACGGTTTCTTTCTTGCCCGTTTTATCGGTTTTAAAAAGTACCCCATTGTTGTTTATACCTCCATAAGTAGTCATGCCCCAAAACTCACGTTGTGCCTTTGAAGCTAAAATGGATAAAATCAATAGAAGTGTAATGGATAAATGTTTCATGGCGATGATATGATTATGCTTCAAAGTTGTACTTTTTTTTGCCACTTTTTTATTAAATCTTTGACAAAAAATTTAGCAAACAGGGGTTTGTTTAGGACAAAACTACTATAACAACCCAAAAATTTTACAGTTTAAAAAAATAACATTACGGTATTAATTAATTATTTAGTTTTATCAAATACAATTGAATAGCAGTAGTGTAGGCAAGTGTGATTGTTTTGATGTTTCAATTCTTTTCAACCCTATTAATCCTTTATACTGCCATGGAACACGCTTACTTGTTTTTTACAAATTTACCCCCCCATACATATATGTTTAGTCTTATGGTTTCGGTGCAAACTCGCCTCAACCATACTAATGAATGCTGTCCGGTGCAGGGGTTCGCCTGCCCCACAGTATCAAAATAATTTGTTGTAGCTTTTATTGCTCTTTCTAAAAATGAAACCATTTGCGGTCAATTGAATAAGAGATTTGCCCGCAAATCAGAAACCTGCAACAGTCAAGACTTTATTCCAACAATTTTACAAACCGATTTTTTAACCCTATATTTTTTTTACATGAAAATTACACAAACAATTTTTATATTCCTGCTGGTCAGCCTGCTCGGCTTTGCGCAGCGTACACAGGCGCAGCAGCCAACCATTACAGGTAGCACCTGCATTAGCCCCGACCCTTTAGCGGCAGTAACAGTCTATAACATTACAGTGCCTGCAGGGGTTACGGTTTCGGGTGTAGGCGTATTGGGCGATTTACTGGTCACGGCCGTTTCTACAACATTCCCCACCACAGCAAACTTCACAGTGTCTGCCCGCAGTATCAACCGTGGCAGGGACACCCTGAATACCTGTAACAACTACCTTACAGTAAACGGCGCCAAACAATGGGGCTTTGCCAAAGGCCGCTTAATCGTTAGCTATAATCAAGGTATTTGCGGTGGTTACAGTGTCTATTTGGACATCAACAAGCTGTTTAGCCTTCACCCTCCGGTGGTTGGCCCTGCCTGCCTCAAGGTGGGTGACAGCGTCACTTACTCGGTGTGTCCAATATTGAGCGGCAACATAAGCGCACAAATAGGGCAAGACAGGTATTATTGGTCTGCAACTTCTCTCGGCAACTATACAAATCCAGCTCCACCAGCCGGTATGTCTCTATTGTATTACAGTGGCGATAGCAGTTCCGTAACTTACTTAGTTATTAGTCCTTTAGCAGTCAATACAACCTTGTATTGCCGCTTTGGTCAGTGTAATCCTACAACAGTGTCGTCTATTGCTCTGTCGCAGCAACCAAGTCGTCCCACAATTACTGCTAACGGCCCGTCATATACATCAGGAACGACTATCTGTGTTCCAACCAGCACCTCATCGATTACCCTCACCGCTGCCCCTACCACAGCAGGTACCTACACCTACCAATGGAGCACCAACAACACAAGTTGGAGTTTCGGCACAGGTACGGCCACGGCTACCAGCGGTCCCAGTGCAGGCACGGTGTCGGTTACGCTTAACCTCAACCAAAGCCAGGGACAGGTTTACCTGCGTACCATAGGCGGTTGCGACCGGGTAGATACCATCCGTATCAACCGTTCATTGGCAAGTCCATTGATCGTTACTTCTTCGGCAACCAACTGTATCGCCGCAGGCAGTAGCCCTTCATTTTACATCAACGCTGCCGGTGCCAACATTGGCAACCTACCCATTACCTGGACTTTTGCCCCCACCACAGGGTGGAGCATTACCGGTTCGCAAAACGGGCCAACCATTGTGGCTGCCGCTGCGGCCAATGCTGTGAGTACGACCGTTACAGCCAATGTGACCGGCTGCCCTGCACCGCTTAGCCTTGCTGTTTACATTAAGCCAGGATCTCCAGGGACTGTAACCACCACCACTACTGCCTGTTTGCCGCAGGGTGTCAGCAATATAGCACGGGTCTATAATGCCACAACCGTTGCCAATGCAGTTAACTATACCTGGACATACCCAGCCGGATGGACACTTCCAAGCGCACAACCCACTGCCACACCTACATTTACAGTCACCCCCAATGGCACCACCATTGGCAGCGTTTGTGTGACTGCAAATAGTGCGTTGGCTGGTTGTAATACGCCGGGCACATGTCTTCCTATTAATTTTGTACCTAATGTACCTGACAGCATTGTAGCCCCAGTTTGTATTAAAGGGGGCAATACGGAAGCCGTCAATCTTAAAGCAGCCAATTCTCTTGTTGCTCTCAACATCCTTACACCGGTTTCAGGTGTCACCTATACCTGGAACATTCCAAACGGAATGAGAGACCTTACTGCACCTGCACCTACCTATGGAAGCAGCGGCGGAGCTACCAACAATATCATCAATTTTACCTGCAACGGCGCAGCGGGAACATACACGGTCACGGCAACTGCTTCTAATGTAGCCTGTGGAGCATCGGGGCCTAAATCAAGAATTATTACTATATCGCTGAACAATGATTCTTTGTGGCTTTCAAACCTGCCTGGTCCCAAGCAGGAACTGGACATGCTGACAACTGTAGGTGCAGTGGATGCTACTATATCTACTTACAGTTGGTTTAAACTGATACCTGCACGTACACCCATTTCCAACACTCCCTACTTCCTTGTTTTGCCAAACTCTTCCACTGGCGGAAACTTTGGTGTAGAAGTAGCATATAGCACTGCAAATACATGTAACAATGTGTTTGTAAGAGCAACAGCTTATGGACAAAAAATTGTCCCGTTAAAAACCACAAAACAGGTGGATTCTGATCTTAAAGCCATCACCCTGCAGCCTAATCCTGCCAGCAATAGCACCACACTTATTTTGCCAGCAGGCAAAACCAATGTGGGTGTCAGCATTGTAGACAGCAAAGGTACACTGTTATGGAAGCGCAGTACAATTAACAGTACCCAAACTACCATAAACACGGCCAACTGGCCAGCGGGTGAGTACACAGTTTTACTACACAGCACAGATGGCAAAACAACCAGCAAAAAACTGGTGGTAAACAAATAGATAATTATTAGTTATTAATTATTAATTCAAAACGGCGGAGTTGCTCAACAAGAGCGGCTTCGCCGTTCTTGTTTTTCAGGTTTTAAGTACACCATTATGATAATTGCTAAAAATACTATCTATTAAATTATAACTTAAAATATATTTAATTTTTTTTAAAAAAAATGATTTTTTTTATTTTTTAGTTCAATTAATTCGATTTTTATGTTGAATTTGTTTATTATTTTGAGTTTACGGAAAGAAAAAATTGTTTTTTTATTTTTTTGAATGTTATTTTTGCGGCCTAAATACATTCAAAATGTCAATTCGATTTCAAGCCATTAAGAATTTGCAAAATGGTACAGCCGAAATTAATGTAGGAACAAGTAACAAAGTGACTGCAATTTTTGGTGAAAATGTTTTTACTCAAAAAACTGCTCGTGAATACCTTAGTGATGAGGCTTATAAAAGCCTGATAAACAGTATTCGTGGCGGAAAAAAAATTGATCGTTCCGTTGCCGGGCAAATTGCCAATGGCATACGTGCATGGGCAGAAAGCAAAGGTGTTACGCATTATACCCATTGGTTTCAGCCACTTACCGGTACAACTGCCGAAAAGCATGATAGTTTCTTTACTCTCAAAGGTGATGGAACAGCTATAGAAGAGTTTGACGGTGCTGCATTAATTCAGCAGGAACCGGATGCATCTTCTTTTCCAAGTGGTGGTATCAGGGCTACATTTGAGGCACGTGGATATACTGCATGGGATCCATCTTCTCCTGCTTTTATTATGGAGATTGGAAATGGTAAGACCCTATGTATTCCTACCATCTTTGTTGCTTACACCGGTGAAAGTCTTGACTATAAAGCCCCATTGTTAAAAGCATTGGCTGCCTTAGATAAAGCTGCTGTTGAGGTGTGTAATTATTTCGATAAAAACGTTACAAAAGTAACGCCAACACTCGGTTGGGAACAGGAGTATTTTGTTATAGATGAAGGTCTGGCAAATGCCCGCCCGGACCTATTGTTGTCAGACCGTACAGTATTTGGTGCATCTCCTGCAAAAGGTCAACAATTAGAAGACCATTATTTTGGGTCTATTCCAGAAAGGGTGTATGCCTACATGAGAGATTTTGAAGCAGAAAGTTATAAGTTGGGAATACCACTTCGTACAAGACATAATGAGGTAGCACCTGCACAGTTTGAGTGTGCACCTATTTTTGAAGAAGTAAACCTGGCAGTAGACCACAACACTTTGTTGATGGATGTAATGATGCGTGTTGCAAAACGTCACAAGCTAAAGGTGTTGTTGCATGAAAAACCATTTGCCGGTATTAATGGTAGTGGTAAGCACAACAACTGGAGTATGGCAACAGATACAGGTGTCAACCTGTTGGCACCTGGCAAAACGCCTAAGACCAACCTTATGTTCCTTACTTTTTTTGTAAACACCATTAAAGCTGTACACGATTATGCTGACCTTATGAGAGCTTCTATAGCAAGTGCAGGCAATGATTTCAGACTAGGAGCAAACGAAGCACCGCCAGCTATAATTTCTGTTTTTACCGGACAATATTTGAGTAAGGTACTTAATGAAATAGAAGGCCGTGTGGGTGAAAAATTTGATGAGCAGGATGAGGCGATTTTAAAACTTGATCTTCATCGTAGCATACCTGAATTGCTGTTGGATAATACAGATCGTAACCGTACTTCTCCGTTTGCATTTACAGGAAATAAATTTGAATTCCGAGCGGTTGGTTCTGCTGCAAACTGCGCCAATGCAATGACTACACTTAATACTGTAGTTGCAGAAACACTAAAAAACTTTAAGAAAGAAGTAGATACCCTGATAGATAAAGGGGAAAAGAAAGAAGTTGCTATAATGCATGTTATACAGAAGTATATTGTTGAAAGTAAAAGTGTACTTTTTGAAGGGGATGGATATAGCGAGGAGTGGGAAAAAGAAGCTGCAAAACGTGGATTGCCCAATATTAAAACAACTCCATTGGC
>JANPGE010000048.1:0-20124 GCA_031423805.1 Segetibacter sp.
GCCATTCAGAAAATGCAGTAAAAACGCAGGTATGGATAGCCGTGTCTGTATATGTTTTGGTAGCGATTGCAAAGAAGAAATTTATACTTCAGCAATCACTCTACGAAATCCTACAGATAGTAAGTATCTCCATTTTTGAAAGAATGCCCATAAATCAACTGTTTCAGCAAACTCAATTACAATATTTCAAAGAACAAAATCATAATCAATTGACTATCTTCGACTTATAACGCAACGCTAATGTTATAATATTTAAAAATGAAAGGCCAGATAATAAATATTTATAGTTCATTATCTAACAATAACCCATATAAAATGCTAACTTATATTAAGTTTACTTACCTATCAAAATAGGTTCAGCAAAAATAGTATTGTCGCCATAGGCAACTTGACTGGTGTACCATCCCTTACGTAGGCTTTGAGCTAAATGGATTCTATTAGATGCAACAGTTCCCTCTGCCGTAAAATAATTTTGTTGACAAATTTCACCTGCAACATTTACTATTTTTATTAAATATTTTTTATGAAGTGGTTTAATGAACCTAATATTTATGTAGTCAACAACTGGATTTGGAGTTATAGTTATTTGCGAATTAAAATTGCTATAAGCTTTCACAACAGAAAAGTATTTCACTTTTTCATCAGCATCCTGGCTTTTAATTCTATATAAGTTTTCGCCATTGTATGGCTTGGCATCTGTGGCACTATAACTATTGCTGCTATAACTACTTGTAGCTTTTACTATTTGTAAGTCTTCAAAATAACCATCGGTATTTTTTCTTTGCAGGGAATACTGTTTTACATTTTGTTCTTGTGCCACATTCCAATCTATGCGTATCGTTTTGTTTTTTTGGGTAGTAAAAATATTTAAAAAATCTACTGGTAAAGTAGCCGGCGGAGAGCCTGGCGTGGTGTAGAGGACCCCATTCAATACATACCAATGCTGCCAATTGCCACCAGTTCCTGTCAGCCATGACTTTATGTCAAATGTTCTGGAACCACTTGTATCTCCATTAATATTATAAACCTTTAAGGCTGCATGGTTCCTGTCCCATGTTAATGGGGTACCACTTAATAATGTTTCAGGGGCATTTGGTTGAGCCGGGTTAATTTGCAAAAAGTAAGCGTTGTCATCATATTGGGGGGCACCACCAAATACCCGGGCAATTCCGGTGGAATCTATACATACTGCAGTGTATTCGTCGCAAGCTATTCCTTTAGCACTATCGCCGCTTGATGCCATCATTCTTGACAGAAAGGCTACATGTCGTCCACGCCTGTCAGGATTGTCGTAGTGCGTATCAGTAATTGTATTTTGCATACATGGCAATTTCAAAAAATTGTTTTGTCCAATGGTAACCAAATTGCTAAAAGGATTGGCCAATGCCTGGGCACTTGTTACACTACCTGTAGCGGCTGAATTGTAAGCCCCTCCCAATATGGCCATCCCTGCGCTTGTGCCACCAATTGGTATTTTTTTTATTGAAGACAAATAATTTATTAGGCTATCTACTGGTGTACCTCTCCAAAAATTAACATAGGTTGACTGGTCGCCCCCTGCTATAAAGATAGCTTCGGCAGTAGCTATACGCCTTATTACATATGGATCGTAGGTAGCGGAGGCATTGTTAAATAATATTGTCTCTACTGAATTGACCTGAATGCCCAATTGTGAATAGAGATATGCATTATATCCATTTGTACCCGATGTCCTTAAAACAACTACATCGCCTCCCCCTGACTTTTGCAAAAACCATTGCATAGCATGATCTTCCTCTGTTGCACCACCCATTAGACAAAGCCCAAACTGTGTAGGGGGCTTTACATCTGCAGTGTCACCTGTGAAATAGCTGTTATAAGATTGTGAAAAGGAAACAGAAAGATTGAAACAAAAAATAAAAAAGAGCAAGCGGTGCATGGCGAAATTTGTTTAGTGAACTGTTGAAAATGTAAAATCTTTTCTGCTTTTATAATCATTGCAAATTTATAAAATTCGATATAAACCTATCGAACCAGCTTTTCATTGAACTCCACAATTAGTTTAAACAAATCCTCGTACTCATTCATGGGCAATGTTTCGGCTTTGTCATATACATCATGGTAAGCTTTGATGCCACCAAGTGTGTACCAAAAGAATGCAGGGACACCTTTCTCTGTAAACCAATAATGATCGCTGTTTGCGGCCTTGCCACGGGCATTTATTTTGGTTAGATATTTACCGGCATCATTGACTTCATTCAATAGCTTAAATTCATTTGGAAATTCTGTGGCGTTTACAACTGTAATGCCTTCCTCGCCTGTTCCCTGAAGGTCAAGATTGAGTAAGAATCTTATTTTAGACAAAGGGAAAAGTGGATGTTCTGTAAAATATTTAGAGCCAACCAAACCGGCTTCTTCGCCGGCAAAGCTTATGAATGCAATAGTGTATGGTTGGGAATTTGCAGCATAATATTTAGCCAACGAAAGCAACAAGGAGGTTCCGCTTGCATTGTCGTTAGCTCCGGGGAAATATACCTCTTTACCCATGCCGCCCAAATGATCGTAGTGTGCAGTAAGTACAATAATTGAATCGGGGTATTTGGTACCCTTTACCCATGCACAAATATTGGCAGCTTCAAAGTCCTCAATAACTTTGTTTTCAATATCAACCTGAAATGAAACAGGAATTTCGTTTAGGCTTTTTTTATTAACCTGTACCTGTGCAAAATCAGCTTCATTTGTAGCAACCGACCATGTCAGTTTATCTTCCAATGATATAATAAACCGGTAATTTTTATTGACGAAATGAGCGCTGTCAACCTGTTCTAACCGACCTCTTGCATGAATTTTTCTACTATCGGGCAATACAATAAAGTCTTTTCCCGGGAAAAGATTTTTACCGTTGACAGATAATTCCATCCTGCCGGGAAATGTATTGGCCGAATAGGTAAAAGGTTGTTTGAAACTATTGCCATCCACAGATTGTAATCCAAAGGATTTGTATTGATCTGCAATAAAATCACCGGCTTTTTTCATGCCGTTTCTGGTATAACCTCTTCCCCAAAAATGTGGTGATGTAAGGGTGTCAACCATTTTTCTGGCAAATGCAATATCCTGTGATTGTACAGAAAGGCTAAGTAAAAATAAAAGGGAGAAGGGTAATACTTTTCTCATAATAATATTTACCGATTAATGTAATAGAAATTCAATAAATCCCGGTAATTCATTTCGCCAGGCTGCCTCATTATGTTTGCCCATTGGGTTCATAACCCGTCTTGTTTTATAGTTGCCTTTTGACTCAACTATTTTGAGCATTTTATCTGCATCAGGAACCATTTCATAGCTTTCTTTTCCGCCGGCATAAAAATAAAAACGACGCATACCATTCCACTTAACTTTTACAACATCATCAAAAATTGTTGGACCTACCATAAATGCAGGTGAAAAAATACCTACACCTCCAAATATTGATGGATACTGCATCATAGCATACAAACTGATTAAGCCGCCCATGCTGCTACCGGCAATAAAAGTATGGGTTGAGTCACTCAAGGTGCGGTACTTTTTGTCTATGTATGGTTTTAATGCCAAAGCAATAAAATCAACATATTGTTTGCCTTCTGCTTTTCCAAACTTATCATTGTCGTAAGGATTGTATTCGGTTAATCGCTTATCGCCACCATGGTCTATGCCGACAACAATAGTTTCTAATCCCTTGCGTGACAGGGAGTCTAATGCTTCATCCACGCCCCACTCACCAAAAGGTGCTGTTTGTTCATTAAATAAATTCTGCCCATCGTGCATGTAAAGAACAGGATAACTTTTCTTGCTATAGTTGTATGATTTTGGAAGATAAATCCATATCCTTCTTTTGCGGTTTAGTTGAGGAATTATGAATACTGTATCCATTATTCTTACCTGTGCTGTAGCCGTATTGAGTTTTGGTTTATCGGGGAAATCGTCCTTCCAACCCGCAACTGTATAATCCTGTGCAACATCGTCAGTAAGATTTATTTGATGGTTTGGAATGTCTTCGCCTTTGGCTGTAGTTTCCCATTTATCCATACCGCGGGTAAATTTAAATTCATACTTACCGGCTGGCAAATCTTTCAATACTATGCCCCGGCGGGTTGTGCCTAATGGTTTTAATTTATACTTAGGGTCTTGTGGGTTCCAATTATTAAATGAACCTGCAACATATACATCATCCTGTGCTTTAGTAGCTACACTTGTTACCCCTAATCGTAGCGTATATTGCGATGATGCATTGTATGAGAAAAACAAAAAAATAATTACCCTGAATACATTTTTCATACAATGAAAATAATGCTTTGAATTGTATCACAATGTTAGAGTTTGAAAATATCCACTAACAAATGCAGAAACAAAATGTGGAAAATGATCCTATGGAAAGCTGACGATGAACGGATTGTGACCCCGCCTTTGCGGGGGAGGCAACAACAATGCTTCATCAGGATTACTAATGCCGGTAACAAAAGTTCAAATAAAAAATTTTACGCCCCAAATTCTTCTATCAAGGCTTTCACCTTTTGATGAACTGATTGGCTTAGTGGCAATAATGGAAGACGTAAATGGTTTTGAATAACTCCCATTTCTGCCAAAAATGCTTTGACACCTGCAGGATTGTTTTCTTCAAATAAAATATCAAAACCGGGGAGTAATTTATACAACAATCCTTTAGCATTAACAATCTCATTATTGAGGCAGTATCTAACCATTGTTGAAAAATCTTTTGGAAAACAATTGGCTGCAACACTTATAACGCCATCCATTCCGGCTGCTATAAGTGGCATAGCAAGATGGTCATCTCCGCTTGTTACAAAGAATTCGCTTGGCCTGTTTTTTAAGATTTGAAGACACTGTACCATATTGCCACTAGCTTCTTTTATTCCTGCAATATTATCAGATTCGTTGGCTAATCTAATGGTGGTTTCAGCAGTAATATTGCTACCGGTGCGGCTGGGAACATTATATAAAATAACCGGCTTGGGAGAGGCTTCTGCCACTAACTTATAATGCTGAAAAATGCCTTCCTGGGTTGGTCGGTTGTACCACGGACTTGTACTTAGGATTGCTGTTGCCTTATCAAGCGGATACTTTTGCAAATCACTTAAAACCTCTTTGGTGTTATTGCTTGCTACGCCTATAACCACAGGTACAGATGAAGGAACCACGTCAAAAGTAAAGTTGATGATTTCAATCTTTTCCTGTTCTGAAATAGTTGCAGCCTCACCGGTAGAACCTAATACTACAAGGTACTCAACGCCACCGTGTAACACAAACTCAATTAATTTTTGATATGCTTTGAAATCAACGGCGTGTTTGTCATTGAATGGTGTTACCAATGCGACTCCTGTACCCCGTAATGTATCTTTTAATGACATGGTTTTTTGTTTGTAGATCTAAATAATAATGTGGGGAATCCCTTGATGATGATTCAAAATTTATACCCACTATTTTAAAATTTTAGACAGGTAGTTCTTCCCAAAAGCCCATTTTGCCAAATTTTTCAATCCGGTTATTGGTTCTTTGTTCGGGTGTAAACTGTTTTAATTCCTTTATTACCGGTATCAGATGTGCTTTCATAATATTTGCAGCTTCATCATAATCCCAATGTGCACCACCAAGTGGCTCGGGTATAATACCATCTACCAATCCAAATTTGTGCATATTGTCAGAAGTTAGTTTCAACTGTTCAGCAGCTTTTTCTTTCATATCCCAACTACGCCAAAGTATTGAACTACAGTTTTCGGGAGAAATAACTGTGTACCATGAATTTTCAAGCATAAACACCCTGTCCCCTACACCTATACCTAATGCGCCGCCACTTGCACCTTCGCCAATAATGATGCAGATTACCGGCACCTTTAGGCGAATCATCTCATATATGTTTCGTGCTATTGCTTCTCCCTGACCACGCTCTTCGGCTTCCATGCCGGGATAGGCACCGGGAGTATCAATAAAAGTAATGACGGGCTTATTGAATTTTTCTGCCAATCGCATTAACCTCAATGCCTTACGGTAGCCTTCAGGGTTAGCCATACCAAAATTACGTAACTGCCTCATTTTGGTATTGGTTCCTTTTTGCTGACCAATAACCATCACAGTTTCACCATCTAACTGTGCAAAACCGCCAACCATGGCTTTGTCATCTTTTACATTGCGGTCGCCATATAGTTCTACAAAGTTGGTAAATACTTTTTGAATGTATTTTAAGGTATATGGCCTGTCGGGGTGCCGGCTAAGTTGTACCCGTTGCCATGGTGTAAGATGTTCGGTTATTTCCTTTCTTTTCTCAATAATAGAATCCTGTAATTGGACAATAGTAGTTGAGTAATCTACTTTAGAATTTTTATCGGCCAGTTTTTTTGTTTGGTCAATTTGTTCGTATAAATCTTTGATAGGCTGTTCAAAATTCAGAAACTGTCTGTTTGGATATTCGGGCATAAACTTAAATTGTTTGGTAAAATTAAGTGTTGAAATATTTTAAAGAAAGTTTTGTTTGCAAATTTCATTTACCCTTATCTTTGCAATCCCGAAAAAAATATGAAAGTAAATTTTGGGAAATATTTTAACCTTTTTGGATCGGTAGTTCAGTTGGTTAGAATGCCGCCCTGTCACGGCGGAGGTCGCGGGTTCGAGTCCCGTCCGGTCCGCAAGAATCCTCACCCTTAGGTGGGGATTTTTTGTTTATGGCATATTATGTTTATATTCTGCAAAGCGAAGTTGATCAAAGTTTTTATAAAGGGTACACCGGGCAGCCATTAATTAGCTTGATACAACACAATCCCGCATCAGTTTGAATTATTATTTTAGGAAAGAACTTGGAACAACCTTGAAAACATTTTCAATTAACTTTCACAGGCAAACCAAAACTCCTTCTGTCCTACTCCTTACAAACTATAGTGAAATAAATTTAAAAGATATTTATTCAATATATGATCAGGCATATTAGTTCACTGTTCAACATATGATAAGCCACTTAATGCGATAAAAAGTATTTGTTGTATATTATCAACATAAAATCTATTTTTGTGGAAAATAACCAACATAAATTAAATGAACCGGAAGAAGCAGGTGGTCTTTCCCAAATACCAGAAAATACTGGAGCAGGTAGGCGAAAATATAAAGCTGGCCCGGAAGCGGAGGAAATTAACTACGCTGCAGGTGGCTGAAAGAGCTGGTATTGACCGGACCACACTATACCATATAGAGAAAGGGAATAGCAGTGTTTCCATGGCTGCATGGTTCAATACATTAAGGGCCTTGGGCCTACAGGATGATTTTTTAAAACTGGCAGCGGATGATGATTATGGTAGGAAATTGCAGGATCTGGATTTAATTGGAAATAAATAGCCATGGCTAATAAAAAAACAGATATTTATGTTTATGCCCATTGGTTAGGAATGTCCGAGCCCAAATGTATTGGTGTGTTGGGTGCCCAACAGGCAAAGGGTAAAAAGGCATTTAGTTTTGAGTATGATGCTGACTGGATACGATCTAAAGAACAGCAGTTGCTGGATCCTGATATTGCATGGTTTACCGGCCCGCAATACCCGAATGGCAAAGAGAATTTCGGCGTATTTATGGATTCGATGCCGGATACATGGGGACAGACTTTGATGAAACGTCGTGCCGCACAACTGGCAAAAGAAGCCGGCCGCCCTGCGTCGGTTTTGTATGATATTGATTTTTTACTGGGCGTATACGATGAAACAAGGATGGGTGCTTTAAGGTTTAAGCTGCATAAGAATGGGTCATTTCTGGATGATAACCATGGTTTGCCTACTCCGCCATGGACAAGCACCAGAGAGCTGCAACATGGAGCAGCAGTATTAGAAAGTGACGAAGACAGAGAGCAAGTAAAAAAATGGCTGGCTATTTTGATGGCACCTGGTTCTTCATTGGGTGGTGCAAGGCCAAAAGCAAATGTCACTGATGACCAGGGACAATTGTGGATTGCGAAGTTTCCATCAAAAGCGGATTCGATAGATAAAGGCCTATGGGAATATTTGGCGTATAAACTTGCTTTACAGTGTGGAGTTATAATGCCGGAATCAAAAATTGAGAAAGTAGCCGGGAAGTTTCATACATTTTTTACCAAACGTTTTGACCGGCAACTGCATGAACGCATCCACTTTGCATCGGCAATGACCATGACCGGGCAAAATGAAGATACCATAAAAGAGAATCCTGCCAGCTATTTGGATATGGCGGAATTCATCCAGTACAGCGGTGCTCAAAATAAGCGAGACCTACAACAACTCTGGCGAAGAATTGTTTTTCATATTGCTATTTCCAACACCGATGATCACCTTCGGAACCATGGTTTTTTATTAACAGTTAAAGGCTGGATTTTATCACCAGCTTATGATATCAATCCTTCTGTTGATAAAGATGGGCTGGCATTAAATATTGACACGCACAACAACGCCCTTGACTTTGAACTGGCAAAGAGTGTAGGCGAATATTTTCAGTTGAGTGATCCTGAAATGAATAATATCATAACAGAAGTGAAACGGGCTGTGAGTAGCTGGAAAAATGTAGCCCGGGAAATTGGTATTTCAAGAAACGAACAGGAGTTAATGAGTAGAGCATTCCGATATTAATATCAGATTGCCTGTACTTTCAACAATGATTCCACCATTTCTACACCTAATATTATCAATATCCTGTATTTTGTACTACAAATCATTTTATCATGAACAGAATCTATGGCGTTGTACTGACATTGTTCATTTCCTTGACGTCTTTTTCACAGGGAAATGATACAGCTTACAGCAATTATTGGCTCGATATAGATACAACTCTGTTCACCCAATCGCTGAACCGCACGGCATTGGCCAAAATAGAAAAACTCTATGCCCTTGCTAAAACCGATAACCAACCGGTGCAGATTATTAAAACCCTGCTTTATAGAATGTACCTTGAGAAAGACATTTATGAAGACAATGTAAAAAGAGATGTTGATTTGCTGAAAAAGGAGATTGCCGCGACAAACAATCCGGCCATTAAAAGCTTGCTGACGAGCCTGTTAGCAGAAAAATTTCAGAACTATTATCAGCAGCAACAATACCGGATTTACAACAGAACTAAAACAGCAGATTACAAGGAAGAGGACTTTGAAACATGGACGGTAAGTGACTTTCACCAAACCATCACTTATTGGTACCAACAATCAGTGATTGAGAAAAATGCTTTGCAAAATCAATCCATTGGCACTTATGATGCTATTTTGAATGAATACACCAAAAACGGCTACCGGCCTGCTTTGTACGACTTATTGGCGCACCGTGCTTTAGGTTATTTTAAGAATGACAACACCTATCTCACCCAACCTGCTTATGCTTTTGTCATTGATCAGCCGGAAGCAATCGGCAATATTGAAACGTTTATCAACTTCCATTTCACCAGTCGCGACAGTGCCTCTAACAAGTGGAAGGCGCTCCTGCTTTACCAGGATTTGATACGGTTTCATGCGGCTAAGCATGATACCGCCGCACTCATGGATGTGAACCTGGAAAGGATTCAGTATGCCAAACAATACGGCGTTTTCAATAATGAGGACAGCCTGTATTATTTAAGTCTACAAACAACGGCGGAGCAATTTAAAAACAGTCGTTACGCAGCAGCCGCTTTTTATTTGCTGGCGCAATATCATGCTAATAGAGCTGCCAACTATTCCAGTTATCAAAAGGATACAACAGCCAGATTCGAGTATGTAAATGCATTGTCCATCATTCAACCTTTTCTCCCGATTCTTGACAGCACACTGGGACACAACCAATTGTACAACCTGTACCACACCATTCTTGCAAAGTCAATCAACCTGCAGGTGGAGGAAGTGAATGTACCTGCATTACGTTTTAAAATGCTGGTGAGTTTTAAGAATGTTGATACGTTGTATTACCGTATCATTCGCTCTACAAAACCTTTGGAAGATACATTGCTGCATCATACGACTTACAGGCAGAGAGATATAAAATCATTGTTCGAGATTGCTTCCGGCTTTCCCTACCTCACTCAAAACAGCGTGGCTTTACCGGTCATAAAAGACTACCAGCAACACACTACGGAGTTGAAAATTGATGGGCTGCCCGTTGGCGAATATTATATCCTGGCTTCTGTTTCACCAATCTTTTCTGACAGCGCAAACCTGGCCTGGCAGCACCTGTATGTATCAAACATCAGCTATGTAAACATTGGCCGGAACTATTTTGTACTCAACAGAACCACGGGTAAACCTTTACCAAAAGCCAATGTGAAGTTGTGGCAGCAAAATACAAGCTATGTCTATAAACAGCGGGAAAGCTACACTACTGACAACAACGGTTTTTTCAAAATCAAAGAAGAAAGTAAGCAAGATAATTACCGATACATAAAACTGGAAATCAACTGCAATGACGATCATTTGTTTTTGCGAAATGCCCAATACTTTAATTCAAATTCTTACAGCAACAGCGATGACGACACAGCAGATGATGATGCGGAATACGAAGGAGACCATGCAAGCATTTTCTACTTTACCGACAGAAGCATTTACAGGCCGGGGCAGAAAGTGTTTTTCAAAATGCTGATGCTGACTAAAGAACGCAAGACTGGTAATACCAAAATTTTCAAGCCTTCGGCAGAAGATTCATTGTATGTTTTTCTGCACGATGCAAACGATGATGAGATTGATTCGCTGTTGGTGAAAGTGAATGAATACGGCAGTTTTGCAGGTTCATTTAATTTGCCAACCAACCTGTTGACCGGTGAGTTTTCTTTACTATTGAGTGATGATTTCAATGGTGAAAATGGCGGTAGGTTTTCTGTGGAAGAATACAAACGTCCAACCTTTGAAGTGACATTGGAAAAGCCCAAAGGCGAATACAAACTGGGCGATTCGCTCACAGTAACAGGGACTGCCAAAGCGTATGCTGGGAATGCGGCTGACGGGGCTACTGTAAAATATACCGTGACCCGCCGTGGCAGGTTTTTATATTCATGGTTGTGGAGTAAAGGCATCACGCCTAACAGTGAGGAAACAACCCTCACGTTTGGCGAAGCCAAAACTGATGCTGCGGGAAAGTTCACCATTAGCTTTACTGCAAAACCTGATGAAGAAATATCCGGGAAATCTTTGCCGGTGTTTGACTATGAAGTGAAGGTGGATGTGACCGACAATGCCGGTGAAACCCGCAGCAGCACTACCACTGTTTCCGTAGGTTATCATTCGCTGAATGTGCAACTGAATGTGAAGAGTCCCGAGGATGCGGACAGCCTGAAAAATATCTTTATCACCACCACCAATATTGCCGGGGACAAGCAACCTGCGAATGTCAAGGTGAGTATTATTCCTTTGCAGGAACCAACTGGTTTGCTGCGCAAAAAATACTGGTCGCAGCCCGATACTTTTATTTATACCAAAGCCCAATACAAGCAATGGTTCCCCAACGATGAGTACAGCAATGAATCGGATAAGACCACGTGGCAGAAGCTACAACCTGCATTTACCATAACCATCAATACAAAAGATGCAAACAAAGTAGTGGTGCCAAAAGGCTTGCTCAAAGCAGGCTGGTACATTGTGCAGGCGACAGCCATAGACAAACAAGGCAATGAAATAAAAGACGAAAAATATGTGCAGTTGTACAGCCGGAAAGCGGGACAATTTAATGGGAATGAATACCTGTTTACCACCATCGTAAACAATGCAGTACAAACCGGAGAATCTGCCAAATTCCTGGTAGGCAGCAGCGCAGCAGATGCTTTTGTAATACAGGAAATACAACACAAACCCGCCAAAAAACAAACCGAGATACAAAACGAATTCAGCTATCATGCTTTGAAAAGAAATGTAAAAACCATTTCTGTATTGCCCGGTAGGATGGATGAAGGCGGCATGGGCGTAAACTTCATTATGGTGAAGGACAACCGGGTATATACCTGGTACCAAACTGTGCAGGTACAAAAGAAGGATGAGAAACTGAACATAGAAGTGCTTACGTACCGCTACAAGCTGGAACCCGGCAGCAATGAAAAATGGACAGTAAAGATAGGCGGCAAAGGGAAGGAGAAAGCCGCAGCAGAAGTGCTGACGAGCATGTACGATGCTTCGTTAGATCAGTTTAAGCCGCATCAATGGCAAAAGCCATCTTTACATGAAAGTGACTTCAGTGGCAGCGAATGGTATGGTGAAATTGGATTCACAATGGCTTCTGCTGCTGCCATTAATTATATTGAAACGCCTTTCAGGTATGCCTGGTATGATTACCCTGAAATTGAAATGGATGTTAGATATTTCAACAGGGCAAGCCTAGGTATGAGGGTGGACACAGTTCCGGTAGTTGATATTAACGGAGACGTCGTTGGCTATGAGATACAAATGGTCAGAACAAGTAGAGGCGTTAGGAGAGTCGAGGCCGGCATGATAACTTCACTAGATAGTGCCCCAAGAAGTTTTGCTGTTGCGGGTGGCGTTGGTAATTTTGCATTCGAATCTAAAAGTGCAAGGCTTTCAGAAGTTGTGATTACTCGTAAGGGGATAATGCAAGATAGAAAGGAAGAAATTATTGCTAATCAGCCGAAAGAAGACCCCCCCGTTAAAGTCCGTACCAACTTCAATGAAACCGCTTTCTTCTTTCCCCAACTGCATACAGATACTGCGGGCAATTTGTCTTTCACTTTCACTTTGCCGGAGGCGCTTACACAATGGAAATGGCAGGTGTTGGCGCATGACAAGGCGGCTCGGTTTGGCCTGTTGCAGAGAACCATCGTCAGCCAGAAAACACTGATGGTACAGATGAATGCACCACGGTTCCTGCGACAGGGCGACCAGGTAGAATTGAGTGCTAAAATTAGCAACCTAAGCGATGGAGAACTAAAGGGCAAAGCAACCCTCCAACTCATAGATGCGGTAACCGGGGAGCCAATAGACAAAGCATTTCTAAATATTGCTCCCACACAATCATTTACCGCAGGTTCCAAACAAAGTACCGCGGTTAAGTTTGCTGTCACCGTTCCGTCAGATGTTATAAACCCGCTTACATGGCGCATTGTAGCCCGTGCAGGCAGCTACAGTGATGGCGAAGAAAACACCATTCCGGTCTTGAGTAAACGGATATTGGTGACCGAAAGCCTGCCCATGCTGGTGCGGGGCGATGGCAAGAAAACTTTTCAATTGAGCAAGTTGGTCAACAATACCAGCACCACATTGCAGCACCAATCACTCACGGTGGAATATACCTCCGAGCCGGTTTGGTATGCCATGCAATCGCTTCCCTACCTCATAGAGTTCCCTTACGAATGTGCGGAGCAGACCTTCAACCGGTTGTTTGCAAATGTGTTGGCGGCACGGATTGTCAACAGCCACCCGGCCATTAAAGCAGTGATGTATAAATGGCTGAACCAGGATACCGCTAATGGCAACAAACCCGCTGCACTGCTAAGCAACCTGCAAAAGAATGAGGAGCTAAAAGCAGTTTTGCTACAAGAAACTCCCTGGGTATTGCAGGCCAAAACAGAAGCCCAACAGCAAAAGAATTTGGCGGTTTTATTTGACGTAGTCAAAATGAGCAAATCACTCACTACCTGCCTCGAAAAGGTAAAGCAAGCCCAATCAGAAAGTGGCGGCTTCTCGTGGTTCAAAGGCGGCTACGATGATGCATACATTACCCAATACATTCTGACTGGTATTGGTCGCCTCCGGCAAATGAATGCCATTCCTCTTGCCATCAGCAATGATCTGGAAACCATTGCCATCAAGGCATTGCAATATTTGGATGCAAAGAAATTGAGTGACTACGAAGAGCTGATGAAATACAATAGCACAAAGAATTTCACCGCCAGCAATTTAGACATCCAGTACCTGTACCTGCGCAGTTTATTTCCCGAAAAACAATACCCGCTTAAAGACCGCCGTGCTTTGGACTTTTACACCACCGCTGCCAAGCAAGGCTGGAACACTCAAAGCAACTACTTCAAAGCCATGACCGGTGCAGCATTGTACAATGCCGGTGACAAAGACTTTGTGAGCAAAAACATACTGCCTGCATTGCTGGAAAATGCGGTAATAGACAAAGACAGCGCCATTTACTGGAAAGACATGCAGCGTGGCTACTATTGGTACCAGGCACCCGTGGAGCAACAGGTGATGGTGATGGAACTGGTGAATGACATTTATACAAATAACAAAACCGCTGCACTGCAAGCCACCCTGAACGATATGAAAACATGGCTGCTGAAGCAAAAGCAAACTAACCATTGGGGCAATACCAAATCCACTGCCGATGCTTGTTTTGCTTTGGTATTAACCGGCGACAACCCCGCCAACAACGACCGCAAAGTGACCATCAGCGCAGGTAATCATGTGGTCAATATGGCTTCCACAGTGGAAGGCACAGGCTACGTAAAGGAGCGCATTGAGGGCAAGGACGTAACAGCTTCAATGGGCAACATTACCATTAATACTGTGTCAAACAATCCTTCTCATTCCACGCCATCGTGGGGTGCGGTCTATTGGCAATATTTTGAAGACATGGATAAAGTAACCACCGCCGCCACACCGTTGAGCATTGACAAAAAAATATTCAAAGCGGTCAACACCGCAACGGGTACTGAACTGCAACAAATAAAAGACGGCGATGCACTGAAGGTGGGTGACAAACTCACTATCCGCATTGTCCTACGCAGCGACCGCGACATGGAATACATTCACCTGAAAGACATGCGGGCTGCCGGCAGCGAACCCGTGAACGTGCTAAGCAGCTACAAATGGCAGGATGGCCTTGGCTATTACGAAAGCACCAAAGATGCCTCCACGAACTTTTTCATCAGCAATTTATCAAAGGGAACTTATGTGTTTGAGTATCCGCTGTTCATGACCCACACGGGTGACTTTAGCATGGGCGTCGCCACTGCACAGTGTATGTATGCGCCGGAGTTCAGCAGCCATAGCGAGGGGATAAGGGTGAAGTGCAGGTAGGGTTGGAGTTTAGGGTTTAATCTTTATTGTTTAGGGTTTATTCTTGCCCTTCTCCATTGGAAAAGGGTTGGGATGAGGCTCTATAATTTGCCAGATTATTATCCAATTAAATCTTGCTAAACTTTCACTCTTTCACTTCAAAATCTATAAATGGTTTTCCGTCAAAAGGAGCATTGGCTTGGTGTAAGGCTTTTTCATCTGCCTGCCTTATGGTTACTCTGTTGGTTTTTATGTTTGGTAAAATTTTGTTTCTGTCCCCTATAAAAAATACGTTCCCTTTTGTTTTTCGAATCAGTTCGGCACCTATTAAATCATTGGGCATAGTATTAAGCCAACCCGATTGAATTTTATTGAAGTCAAGTGTAACCATTGCAGTAAGGTCTGTACTTTTCATCATTTCAAGCCCGTTTGCTTTGGCTGTTCCATTTTGGCTAAGGTGGTGCCCCACTTTGTATAAGACAGTTTTGTTTAGAAAATATTTAGCATTTTTATTTTCAGTTTTACCTTTTATTTTCACAGGCCATTCTAAACCTTTGTGCCAGCTTTCCCAGTTGTCAAGTTCTGAATCACCGGGAAATAAAAGGACCTTCTCACTATCTTCAAATTGTATAGCGAGTGCAAGACTTGTGTTATTGATGTTTTTTTCCAGTTTTAAAGCCATGCTTCCTGCACCTAAAAGCCAATCGCTATCAATTTTACGCCAATCATTTCCATTGTTATAAAGCTGCTGAATCGGTTCGTTTTTATCTATGCTTTCATATTCACTTTCAAAAGGCAAACGGGATGCTTCGCTTTCCATACTATCTTCCGCCAATGCTGATAGAAATGCAAATTCGGTTGTGCTTTTCTTTTCACGTTTTGTGTAATTATCTGCATCATTACTCAAGTGCTTCATTTCTTTGGGTGGACCAAGTACATAAAACTTTATTCCTTTTGCTGCAACAAAATCTCCTTTTACTTGTCCGGGTTCTAAAAATTCAACTTCAGTATCAGGCTTAATAATATTGTACTCTCTTAACAAATCTTCCATGGTGGGCATTGGGCTGCCAGGAATGTTAGTTTTAATAACATTTAGAGCATTAAGTCCTGCTAATGATTGAATAAAATGTTTTTTCCCATCCAACATAAAATCACCCTTAAGTTCATTTTTAAACTGCTTTTCAAAATGGCCTGTATCTAAATAGGCGCCCAATTTTTGCTTTGCAGTATTAAGTGCCATTGCCATTTTGCTGTTATTGGCCCTTATGCTATTGGCAAAACGGTTTTCTTTATCTTCTGTCCAGGCAAACCATACTTTTTTGAATTTAAACTTGTCAAAATGGTCTTTGCATTTTTCAAATCCATTCAGGTGATCAGCATGTTCATGAGTTACAACAAGCAGGTCTATAGTGCCGCCCGTTATTTTATTTACATCTTTTACCAGCGGAATAAAATCATCTTTGCCACCGTTTATGCAACCACAGTCAATCATCATATTAAAACTGACAGTTCTACCTTTTTTAAATTGAAGCAAAAAGAAATCTCCTGTTCCTGCCCTATACATACGAACATTTATTGAGGAAACTTTTGCTGTATTCGTTGTTGATTTTGCCATTGCTAATTATTAATGAGTATGTAAAAAATTAAAAGGCTCGTTAAACGAATTGCCCTTAGTCATTCCGAAGTAAGCCTGAAAGCGGCTTTGTTCTGCAGAAGGTTCATTTATGTAGTTGTATATAGCCATACAACGGCCTTTATCTAACTGATGTATTTTATTTTTCAGCGCTTCTACATCTAGCATAGGTTTGCTGATGGCATATTTTAATGTAAGGCTATCCAGATCAAAAATAAGGGTACATCCACCGCATATTTCAGTGGCTTCTTTTGTACTATCTTTCACCAGATTTTGTACTCCTTTTTTATCTGTTTTTATTTTAACCTTAGTGTGTTGAACCAGCGTTACTATTATTTGATTGCTGTTATTGCCTGTTGGCCCCACTCTTGATGCAAGATGTAGTGAGTGTACTGAAAAAGAAGGCCATTTGCCACCGTATGCATTTGAAGTGGATATTCCCAGATCTTCCCAGTTAGCGCTGTACATCAATCCGGTAAGTTTTTCAAAGCCAATAATGTTTTCAAATTTTGCACTTAATCTTCTGTGCAAACCATATACTTTTTGATCCTCATCATAATTGCCGGCAATGTATTTTTTATTGGTTTCGTAAATATCTTTTCGGGTAATTTTATAAGCCATTTCGCTGCTATATTCCCTAAAAAATTTCACCAATATTTCTACTACTCCGCTTATCTCCTTTGTATTTGCCAGCGGATAACTTAAGCTTTCTACAGATAGGTGTTTTATTCCCGTAGGGTAAATACCTCTTTTTCGAAAAGCATCAATAAATGCCAATCGGTAATCTCTGTTATCATCAGAAACCAAATCTGTATCGGCAGTAATGATTCCTCTTAAAAAATCGCCGAAATTAATATCAACCGGCGGGCAATAATCTATAGCCCTGATGCACATATTTAAAACATGCTTTGATGTTTTTGCCGCTTCAGCCGCAAGTCTGTTTACCAGATCGGGATGTAGTTCGCCTTTGGGCAATACTCCGGAACCACCAGTTGCAATGCGCAGCAGATCAGCTATCCGGCTTTTGTAAAGAGTTATAAACGCTTCAAATACTGCAGATACCAGAATAGACCCTCTTTCATGCGGTTCAAAAATTGTTTGGTATTCGTCTCCGTTAGGTATTTTAGGTGACCATTGTCCGGTTTCATTATCAAAAGTACCAATGGCATCACGAAGTGAACCATAGCTTCCAATAGCAATTCCAAATTCCTGCGCCAGTTTACCTAAAAGGTTTTGTGAAGCAAGGTCGCCTCGGGTGGCTGCAATCTGACTTTTTAATACCTCCGGAAATGTGAAATGTTGAAAAAGTGCTACAATATCTGCAAATGCTTCATGAAAAGCAAGCACATCAGGATTAGTATCTTCTGTGTACTTACGATGAAGACCATCAAGTATTGCATGTGTTGTTTCATGTGCAATAATGTCGTGACTTAAGCAGGTAAATGTTAAGTTTTCGGGCATCTGCAGGGTAACGTCTGCAGGCTGTGCCGAAAAATATCCAAAAAGGAGTGCTTTTTTTTGCGGACTGTAATATGCATTGGCATCCCGTAAAGCATGAGGGTAAATACGTAATGCAGGTACATATTCTTCAAGATCTTTTCTTTTTGTTTCTACTTTGTTTTTCTTGTTTGCTTGAGGGTCAGATTTTAACCGGTGAGGGCTCCATAAAACCAATCTGCCGAGTCCGCCTTCAAAATTTTTTATGGTAGTCATTGCAACTGCATATACCATTTGCTGATGAAATTGCGGGTTGCTGCCCGATGGTTCTAATCCATCCTGTGCCAGGATATAGGGGTGATTTAAGTTTACCGGCGAATAAAATTTATTGACAGTAGGGTCATAATCTATAACCTCAAGATATTCACCACAAGGGCCGGGTTTAATTCCTCCTTCAACATTTTCTTCCCAGGGTATTTTATAGGTGATATCATTGATAAGGGCCGTATCAATCTTTAATGAAAAAGAGGGATCAAAAGCGTAGCCTCTTAGCTTTCTGAAAGGAGGTTTTTTTATCATGAATTTTTTATTAATGAGGGACAATATAATTTCACCTGTAGTTCGGTCAGGCTGCCTGCTTGTAACATCAAACTATCAGTTTGTTCCTTAGTAAGGGCTGTTAGGTTAGTACCTACTTTGCGGACTATTTTTCTTTGTTCCTGAGTAGGTTTAATAATACTGTTATATCCTGTTTTGTTGATAAGATAGTCTGTAATTTCATTTTCATATTGCCGCGGATTGGCTATCCATTCTGCTTTTAATTGATGGGCATCTATTACAGATTGGGTTATCTGTTTAGAAGCAAGATTGTCAATAAAGCCGGGGATACAGTTTTCTATATCCCATGCCAATGAAAAGTAGGCAATTTGCTTTTTTGTAGTTGCTGCATTTTCATAAACATTCTGCACCATCTGCGCTTTTTTTATCCGTGTCATAAAGGTGTCAACGGTGGAGATTAACAATGAAATTGTATTGTTTAGAATTTGCTCACCCTGACTTCCACCTCCTGCATCGCTTGTTATAATGTAGTCACACTCGTATTGGCCATGCTGCATAATTTTATGAATACCCTGATTATCATATACGCCACCATCTACCAATAGCGGGTGATGTTTTTTTGAATCTTCTGCATTTTCAAAAAATGTTTTATCAATTTTTACGGGGGTAAATGCAAAAGGAACGCAGGAAGAAGCCATTACTGCACGGGCAACAGGAAAATTTGCCGCTTTAAATTTAATCGGTGGCTTCATGTATTGATAGGTAGAATCCTGCATCCATCTTTTTGAAAAAGTAAACGGCCGGGATGTTTGCAGATTAGTAGAACCAATTACTAAAACCGGATGATCAGGTAAATCACTGAGCTTCTTTTGAGAAAAAAAGAAATCATTGTAAATAGTTTCAATTCTATTGCTTACAGGAAAAATAATAAACTGAAATTTTAATAGCAGGTAAATAAAAAAAGCAAGCAATACCGGAAATAACCAAGCATTTGGTGTAAACAAAAAGTAAAATGCCGGCGCTAAAAAAAGTAAAGAGAAGAACAACAATTTTAAAAAAGTAAACGAGAATAATACCCTTTTAACCACATCTTTATTTTGTAAGGCATAATAAAGGCTTTCTTTAAAATTATCATAGTTATCTTTTTGAAGGCAATAATAGGCTCCCGTAATTGAGCCTCCTGAAATTGTGGAAATAACGTCTGATTCCTGAAGAATATTCATCTCCTGCAACTTATTTAGGGTACCCAAATGAAATGCTGCTGCCCTATAGCCTCCCCCGGAAAGGGATAAACCTATTTTATCTTGAAGGGTTGTCATAAATAATTGGTTTTGGCATATCGAATATACCTAATTTAACAATATGCGGTGCTATTATGAATATTTTATTTTATTTATAATACTTGAAATTAATAAAATATATTATTACTAAAATGTCAGAAGATAAAATTTGCTTTAATTAAAATTTTAATATTTATTCTATATGTAATTCATATTCAGATTTGAAATATACTTAAATTATTTCTGCTTTCCTTTAACGTAATACTTTTTTA